>JAFYVO010000400.1 GCA_017549085.1 Thermoguttaceae bacterium | reverse complement strand
CGTTTTTTCGCGTGTTCGAGTTCCTCAAAGACGAGGACGCCGGCGCCTTCGCCGATAACGAACCCGTCGCGGTCGACGTCGAACGGGCGACTCGCTTTTTCCGGCGCGTCGTTGCGTTCGGAAAGCGCGCGCATCGCGCCGAATCCGGCGACGCCGAGTTTCGAAACGGCCGCTTCGGTCCCCCCGGTCAGCGCGACGTCGATTTCGCCGCATTTGATCGCTTTATAAACGTCGATCATCGCGTTATTCGCGCTGGCGCAAGCGGTCGCGACGCCGTAAACCGGGCCGTGAATACCGTAACGAATCGCCAAGTGCGCGCTCGCGGCGTTCAACATAATTTTCGGAATAGTGAAAGGCGAAATCCGCGACGGGCCGCTCTTCGCCAATTTTTCGTCTTGTCGCTCGATCTCCGCCAAACCGCCGACGCCGCACCCGACGATCGACGCGCAACGGAACGGATTTTCGCGCGAAAAATCGACGCCCGCCTGCTCGACGGCTCGAATCCCGGCGACGTAAGCAAATTGCGCGAAACGCTCCACTTTCTTGACGTCTTTAGGTTCGATATACGGCGACGGCGCAAAATCAAGACATTGACCGGCGATTTTCGAACGGAAATCGTCGCAATACGGCGCGTTCCAGACGGAAACGCCGCTTTCCCCTTCGCGCAAGCGACGCCAAGCCGTTTCCACTTCGCACCCGAGAGGAGAAACAAGCCCTAAACCGGTGATAACAACACGCTTGCTCATAACGAACCTAGAAAAGTGAGGAGCGAAAAGAATTTTAAAGACGCCGCGTTCCCAACAAACGCGGCGAAACTACGCCAACGACCTTTTAGGGACGCAACGTCCCGCAACGCTCCGCGCCTCAAACGTTTTCCATCGCCGAAAAACGTTTGAGCGCGAACCGTTATCGCCGCCGTTCGCGTTAAGTCGTCGACTTAAATCAAGCGTCGCCGAGTTGCGAAACGATGTGCTTGACGACGTCGCCGACGGTCGCGATGTTTTGCGCTTTGTCTTCGTCGATATCGATTTCGAAACTTTCTTCGAAGGCGATCATCAATTCGGCGACGTCGAGGGAGTCGGCGCCCAAGTCGTTGGCGATGTCGCTTTCGCTGGTGATCGTGTCTTGTTCGCGACCAAGTTGTTCGGCGATGATTTCGATGATTTTCGCTTCAATTTGTTTTTCGTCCATTGATACGACCTTTCTTAAGTTCTATTTGCTTTAACGCCGTCGAGCGGCGCTTTTTCACCCTAATTAAATCGACGCGACGCGATTTTAAGCGACGCCGCGCGTTATTTTATCCGAAAAGCAACAAAAAAACAACTCCGCTTGAGCTATTTTCGCTTGTTTTTCGTTAAATAATCAGTTAATCATCCCGCCGTCGACGGTCAACGCTTGGCCGGTAACAAAGGACGCTTCTTCGCTGGCGAAGAAGAGAACGGCGTTCGCAATGTCTTCCGGTTGACCGATGCGCCCGACCGGAATGCGGTCCGTGATCGTTTGACGGATGCCTTCCGGAATCGCGTCGGTCATATCGGTCGCGACGAAACCCGGGCAAACCGCGTTGACGGTGATGTTGCGGTTGGCGAGTTCTTTCGCGATCGTGCGAGTAAAACCTAGCAAACCGGCCTTCGACGCCGAGTAGTTCGCTTGGCCCGGGTTGCCGAAGAGCGCGCTAATGCTCGAAATATTGACGATACGGCCCCACTTGCTCTTGCGCATCGATTCGACGAACGCGCGGCACATCAGGAACGGACCGCGGAGGTTGACCGCCATCACGTCGTCCCATTGTTCGTCGGTAATGCGGCGCATCAACATATCGCGGGTGATCCCGGCGTTGTTGACGAGAATGTCGACTTTGCCGTAATCGCCGGGGTTCGCTTTATCGCCCAAGATCTTTTGTGCCAACGCTTTAACGGCTTCCGAATCGCCGACGTTGCAGACGTAAGCGCGCGCGTCCCCGCCGTCGGCGACGATACCGGCGACCGCTTCCGTCAATTTTTCTTCGTTCGTGCCGACGCAAGCGACTTTCGCGCCGCATTTCGCCAACGCTTTCGCAATCCCCAACCCAATGCCGCGAGTCGCGCCGGTAACGACCGCGACCTTGCCGGTAAGATCAACTTGAATCATTTCTTCCCTCGCCGAGCGCCGCGCAAGCGACGTTCTCGCTCGTTAAACTTTATCCGAATCGCCGCTTTTAACGTTCGATTCGGGTCTCCGACCGCGGCGCCGCTGCTTCGCGCCCGTTCTTCGACGACAATATATTATTCAAACGCTTATCTTTCGTTCCGATTTTCCCGGAACTTGTTCGCGTTTTACGCCATTTTCGCCTTGCGGTCGATCCGCTTCATCAAGCCGCGCAAGACGCGACCGGGGCCGACTTCGTAAAACGTCTCGACGCCCTCGGCGATCAGGAAACGCATCGCGTCTTCCCAAAGAACCGGCGACGAAATTTGGCGAATCAAAATTTCCTTAATCTCGTTCGGGTCGGAATGGAACCGCGCGTCGACGCCGCTGACGACCGGGATTTTCGGCGCGCTAAAATTCATCGCTTCGATAATCGGCCGCATTTTCTCGACGGCGGGCGACATAAAGGACGTGTGGAACGCGCCGGCAACCTTCAAACCGACGACCTTCATCGCGCCGGCGGCCAACGCCGCTTCCATCAACTTGTCGACCGAAGCGCGAGCGCCGGAAACGACTAAGTTGCCCGGACAAAGGTAGTTCGCGATCGTCAAATCTTCCGCGTCGACTTCGTTGCAAAGCCCGCGCACCGTCTCGACGTCGAGCCCGAGAACGCTCGCCATCCCGCTCGGAACGGCGTCCGACGCTTCTTGCATCGCTTCGCCGCGGAGACGCACCAATTTCAAACCGTCCTCAAAGGACATAACGCCCGCGAAGGTCAACGCGGTGTATTCGCCGAGACTCAAACCGGTCGTCGCGACGCAATTTTCCAACGCTTCCGGATCCGACTCTTTCAACGCTTCCAACGCGGCCAAACTCGTCAAAAAGATCGCGGGTTGCGATTGATCGGTCGCGTCGAGGACTTCGGCGGGGCCCTCCAAGCAAATTTTCGTCAGGTCGTATCCGAGAATTTCGTTCGCTTGCGCGTACATATCGCGGATTTTCGCGGAGGCGTCGTAAAGTTCGCGCCCCATTCCGATCGTTTGCGCGCCTTGCCCCGGAAATAAAATCGCCGTTTTTCCCATTATCTAAGCGTTTCCCAGCGTTTCGCGAAAAATTTCGCTTAATTATTTTGTTTTCTTGCGTCCGTCGACGTTCGGCTTTTTCTTCGCTTCGCGCCGTTAAGACTTAAAAAAAGGGGAGAACCGTTTGCGCTCTCCCTTTTTATTTCATATCCGCCGACGCAACTCGACGCCGTCGGCGCGCAACGCCCCCTTCGACGCGCTTTCTCTCGAAAGCCGCCGTTAAGAGCCGCGCTTTTGTCGTCGTTCGCGTCGACTATTTGTCTTGGTCTTGCGAAACGACTTGACGACCCATATAGGAGCCGCAGTTCGGGCAAACGACGTGCGTCGGGATCATTTTGTTGCATTCGGCGCAAGGAGCCGTTTGAACCGGACGTTTGAAATCGTGCGCGCGACGAGCGCCAGTGCGAGCGTTGCTGTGTTTTCTCTTCGGAACCGCCATTGTTCTATCCTCTAAATGTTAAATCGTGTTAAAGGCGCGACGCCGTTCGAACGACGCGACGGATTAAGACGCCTCGGCTCCCTAATTTCCGTCGAACGACGTCAAACGCGACGTTCTATTTCGATTGAGCGCATCTCAACCGCCGCCGACGCGGCAATCTAACCCGCGCCTCTCCGGAAACGCTCGGCGTCAAAGCTGAAAACGCGACGGAGAAAAGGAGGGTTTTACGCTCGGCAAAAATTTCTTTCCATCATACGCTAAAAACCCGACTTCGTCAACCGAGGGCGTGCCGAAATAACGCAACTTTTTTAGCAAAAATCCTTGCGTTTTCGACAAAACCCTCCGTTTCGGTCGTTTTCACGTCAAAAATCGCTCTCCGCCGTCCCCGTTCCTCATTCTTCGACGCGTCCAAAGTAAAAACGCAAACGTCAAAAAAGGTGCGATCGGCGTCAATCGGCGTTTTGTTGAACGCGGTTCCGTTCAACACTTTGACAATATAACAAAAAATGTCATTCTGTCAAGTTCGATCTCGTCGTTTCTCCGCGTTCTTTGTTTGTTTTTCAAAAATTTATCCCGCTCCCTCCTTTACTTTCCCCCTTTTTTTTCACCCCTTTTTCCCCATTTATCGCAATCGTAACAATTCTTCTTTTCGCCTTATTTTCCTCTTTTTTGTCCTTTTTCCCATCTTAACCCCCGGTTTTTAAAATTTCTCCTTCGCGGCGTTTCTCGACTATTTTTCCGTTGACAAACGAATCTCGAACGGATAAAATAAAAAATAGAGCGTTCGCCGTTCTCGCGACTCGGCGTTTTGGCGTTTTTTACGTTCAACGCCGCAGCCATCGTCAAGCGTCGACGTTTGTTTTCCCCTTATATTAATATATAGGCGTTTTTTGCGCTTCTTTTCGCGACGGCGACGGCGTTCGCCCAATCGTCGCGGCGCCCCGTTTGGCGGCGTTTCAAATTTCCCGTTTTATTTAATTTCGAGGTTGTTATGCAACGACGCGACTTTTTCAAAAACGCCGGTCTTATGGCCGCGACCGGTTTGACCGTTACCCTCGGTTCCGAAACGTTCGGCGCCGACGCCGCTTTTGACGCTAAAATCAATTATCCGGGCAAAGAAGGCGCGACGAAACCGAATTGGGGCGACGCGCCGGTCGAACACTTCACTTCGTATTACCCGGATTTCGCCGACAAAATCCTTTGGATCCGCAAAGACAACCAAGTCGTCGCGGCTTACCGCACCAACCCGAACCAAAAATACCCGTATATTTACCCGTTGACCGGGCCGCTCTCCCGCGTCTCCGTTACCGCCGAATCGTCGCAACCTTGGCCGCACCATCGTTCCGTTTTCTTCGGCCTCGACAAAGTGAACGGCGGCAACTACTGGCAAGAAGGCTCGCAACAAGGGCAAATCAAGAGCCAAGACCTCAAACTCGTTAAACACGACAAATCCGTCGTCGAGTTCACCGACCGCTGCATTTGGCAAAAACCGGGGCAAGACCCGATCATCGAAGACCGCCGCAAGTATACGCTTAACTGGGTTTGCGACGACTACTACACGCTCGACTTCGATTTCGAAATGGAAATGCTGACCGACGTGAAAGTCGAAAAGACGAACCACGGCTTCTTCGGCGTCCGCGTCGAGCAAGACCTCTGCCCCTTCGGCGGCGGCAACCTCCTCAGCAGCGAAGGCGGAACGTGCGAAAAAGACACCTTCTCGAAACCGGCGAAGTGGATGGCCTTCTACGGCAAACGCCGCTTTAATCCGGCGATCACCGAAGGCGTCGCGGTTCTCTGCCCGCCGAAAGAACCGTTCGAAAACTGCCCTTGGTTCACCCGCGACTACGGCAACATTTCGCCGATGCCGTTCCTCTTCAAAGAAGGCGGTTTCGCGTTCGAAAAAGGTTTCGTTTTGAAGGGCGTTTACCGCCTCGTCGTTTTCGCCGGCACGCCGCAAGACGTCGACCTCAACGCTCGTTGGAACGAAATTTACGGCTAATCGCGCAATTTTAGCGATTACCCCGAGTTTAACGCCGCGCCGCCCGTCTTATCGCCGATAAAATTCGCGAAACAAGCGGCGGAGCGGCGCGCGTTCGACGTCGACCGTCGCTTCGCCGTCGGCGTTAAACTCCGCTCCGTTCTCCATTCTCCTATTTTACGTCGAAAGCGCCGCCGTTTTCGACGACGGGAGATTTACGCGTCGCGTCGAAGCCCGATCTGTTTCGACGCCGGGGGTTTTGCGCGCCCGTTTGCGTCGCGTTTCCCCTTATTTCCCTTTCCTTGCGCCGTCCTAACGCCGAAACGTTGTTAAATTGAACAAACCGGTTAAAATAGAGAACATCGTAATGGGCGTCGACCCCGGCTTGCGCACAACCGGTTACGCCGTGTTGGACGTTTCGACCGGACGAGCGCGCCTTCTTGAAGCGGGCGTCGTTCGCAGTCGCGCCGAAACCCTTCCGGAACGGGTCAAGGATATTTACGACGGAATCGCCGAAGTCGTCGCCGCGTTCAAACCGGACGTAATGGCGCTCGAACAGCTTTACTCCCTTTACGAGCGGCCCGAAACCGCGATTTTGATGGGACACGCTCGCGGCGCGATTATGCTCGCCGCCGCGCAAGCCGGGATTCCGGTCGTCTCTTACGCCGCGACAAAAATCAAAAAAACGACGACGGGAAACGGTCGCGCTCCTAAAGCGCAAATGCAGCGCGCCGTTCAACTGCAGTTGCGCCTCCCGCGCCTCCCGGAGCCGCCCGACGTCGCCGACGCGATCGCGGTCGCGTTTTGCCATTTTAGCGAAGCTCGCTTAACGCAACGTTCCGCCGTCGCCAACCCGCTTTGCGCGCTCCTCGCCGAACGCCCCAAACGCCCCGCTTCCCCCGTTTGCCCCCAATCGCCGACGCCGCGCCGGTAAACTTTGCCGATTACCGCGACTTTCCCAACCATCCAACCGTCAATAACGACTCATTATTCAAACAACGCGATGAAAAAAGAAACGCTTCTCGTTTGTTTTCGTTCGGAACCGGTCGAAGATCGGCTGATCGCTCGCATCCGCGCCGCTTGGCCGGAGGTCGAAATCGTCAACGTCGGTCAGCGCGACGTCGCCGACGCTCTGCTCGAAGCCGACTATTTTTGCGGACACGCGAAGGTTCCGGTCGATTGGGAACGCGTCGTCGAACGCAAACGCCTCCGTTGGATTCAGTCGTCCGCCGCCGGGATGGACTGGTGCCTGACGCCGCCGGTGATCGCGTCCGACATAACGATTTCGACCGCCGCCGGGGTTCTTTCCGACCAAGTCGCGGAACACGGGCTCGCGCTGATTCTCGGTTGGGGGCGGAACCTGCGCTCCTTCGTTTGCGATCAATTCGTCGAGGCGAACAACCCCGATTTCCGCCGTTTCAAGCGCAAACCGACCTTCGATTTGGTCGAGCGGACGGTCGGGATCGTCGGTTTCGGGG
>JAFYVO010000399.1 GCA_017549085.1 Thermoguttaceae bacterium | reverse complement strand
TCGGTCGCCATAAAGACCATCCCGAACGCGAAACCGCCGAGAACGAAGTGCCATTGCGGGCCGAGCGTCGCCGCCGGGAACGCTTCGGTAATCGCCGGGCAAGCCGCGAAGATCGCCGCCAAACCCATCCCGCCGACAAACATCGACGCCATAATGCGCCACGACGCGACGCCGGCGAGAATCAAAATCGCCGCGCCGATCAAGCAGGCAAGCGTCGAGGTTTCGCCAAGCGAACCCGGAATCGTCCCGAAGAACGCGCTCGACAGCGAGTAACCGGCGTCCGTAACCGCTTGAACGCCTTGACCGGCGTAGGAAAGCGGGGTCGCCTTCGAAACGCCGTCGACCGCCGTCCAAACTTGGTCGCCGCTAATTTGACCGGCGTAAGCGAAGAAGAGGAAAGCGCGGGCGACGAGGGCCGGGTTCATAAAGTTGCGCCCAGTGCCGCCGAAGATTTCTTTCCCAATGACGACGCCGAACGAAATCGCGAGGACGACTTGCCAAAGCGGAATCGTCGCCGGAACGATCAACGGGAACAAAAAGCCGGTGACGAAGAACCCTTCGTTGACTTCGTGCTTGTTAATCGCCGCGAAAAGAATTTCCCAACCGAGCCCGACGACCATCGTAACGATATAAATCGGCAGGAAGTAAACGAGCCCGTAAACGAAGCAACCGACGACGCTCGACGCGTCGAAGACCGGGCAAAAGCCGCTCAACCAATTCAAAATCGCGCCGTGCCAGTCGGTCGGAGCGGTCGCGCCGGCTTCCATCAAGCGGTTCGCTTGGAGCCCGACGTTGTACATCCCCATCAGCGCGCACGGAAGCAACGCCAAGACGACGGTGATCATCATCCGTTTGAAGTCGACGCAGTCGCGGACGGCGCACGTTCCGGACGTTTTCGCGTTCGGCGTGAAGAAGAACGTGTCCGCGGCGTCGTAGAGCGGGTAAAGACGCGCCAACGGCTTGCCTTCGGCAAAGAACCGTTTTTCAACCGCGTCGAGCGCTTGTCTGACAAATTTCATCTCATTCCTCCTCTTTCATCGCCGCGTTCAGAACCGCGCGGAGCGTTTGGCCGTAGTCGTTTTTCCCGAAGTCGACGAGCGTGCAGAGCGCGACGTCTTCCTCGTCGAGTTCGTAAGCGCCGAGCTTTTCGCACGTTTCCAAATCGCCGATTTCCAACGCTTTGAAGAGGAACGTCGGTTCGACGTCAAGCGGCGTAACCTTGTAGAACGTCGCGTTCGGGAAGACGGCGCGTTTTCCGCCGTGTTCCGCCGTCGTCATCGCGAACGGCGTTTTCGCCAGCCACTTCGACGCGACGGTGCGGGCCGCCGAGAATTTCTTGAAGCCGGGGAGCGCCCAACCGAAGAACTCGCGCGGGTCGCCGTCGCCGACGACGGAAATTTGGTTGACGTAACGACCGAGGCCGCAAAGATTTTCGTCGATAGCGCGACCGCAAAGAACGCTCCCGCTGATAACGCGGCTCGGGCCGTCTTTCAGTTCGCCCTTGACGATTTCGCGCAGGCAAGCGCCGACCGGAACGCGGAGCAGACGCGGATTCTTCACCATCGGCCCGGCCAACGAAACGACGCGTTCGCTCGCAAGCGTCCCCTTGACGAAGAGGGCGCCGACCGCGATCGCGTCTTGGTAGCCGATCGACCAAACGACCTTGCCGAGACCGCAGGGATCGAGTTTCGCGATATGCGTCCCGGTCAAGCCGGACGGGTGCGGGCCGGAGAACGCAACCGCTTCGACGTTCGGAACCGCTTCGACGGCGGCGATAAAGTCGGCGGAATACTTCGCGTCGCCGAAGCAGACCCAAAGTTTCTTGCCGCAAATTCGACTCAAAACGCGCAAACCGTTAAGGAAGTCTTCGCTCGCCGCTTCGACGATCGGTTGCGGATTCGGCGCGTGCGGGTTGGTGTCGCAAACGTTGACGAAAAGCGAAGCCGGAACCGCGTCGATTTTCGGGATTCGGCTGAACGGACGCGTTCGGAGCGCCGTCCAGAGCCCGGATTTGACGAGCGTTTCGCGGACTTTCGTCGGGCAAAGCGCGGTCAGTTCGTTCGCGTCGAACTTTTCGAACGCGACCGACTCTTTCGCCGCGTCCCCTTCCGCAACGTCGATAAAGATCGAGCGGAAAGCGCGTTTGGCGCCGCGGTTGATCGACGCGACGACGCCCGCCGCCGGAGCGACAAACTTGACGCCCGGGTTCTTCTTGTCCTCAAAAAGCGGTTGACCGAGCAAGACTTTTTCGCCGACCTCGACGAGAATCGTCGGTTTCATTCCGACGTAATCGGGCCCCGTTACCGCGACGCTTTTGACGCTTTTCTTTTCGGGCGCGCTCGTTTGATCCGGCGCTCCGGTCATCCGCAGGTCGAGCCCTTTGGTTATTTTGACGTATTTCATCGGCTTGCGACGCCTTTCCTATATGATGGGAAGAAAATTCCTCGAACGATTTCGCCGTTCGTCGCCGCCGCAACGCGCCGCCTCGAAGGCCGACGCTCAATAACTTAAAGACGCGGATACCGCAAAACGGACGACTCGACCGCCGACGCAAAACGCCGACGATCGACGACGAATCGGGCAAGCCGGAGCAAACTCGACCAAACGACTCGCGAAATCGTTCGGGGAATCGAGCGTCCGAAACTTACCGTTTATCCCTTTAAGTCTAAACGATATTTCCAGATTGTCTAGCAGGCGCCCCGTAAACTTTTACCGTTTCGCGCTTTTTTTTACCTTTTTGCACGCGCCGCCGCTCACCCAATTTACCCATTTTGCCTAAAATTTATTTTTCCCCTCCGCCCCTTCCCGACCTTTTGCCTTCAGTTTCTTGCCTTCTCCCCCAACTGTTTCGCCGCGTCCTCCGCCTTGCGCGCCGCTCGCCGCTCGACAAAATTAGCCTCGGCTAACCGCTCTCTATTTTAACATTAGACAACACTAACTCCCGTTTTTCCTCTTCGGCTTTCCGTCGTAAGGACGCGCGAGTCGATTTTGCGCGCGATTTGAACGCAAAAAAGAAAAAAATTCGCGAAATTGTGAAGAAAGAGCTTGAAAAACGCGTTGGCAACCGTCATAATAAAGACGTTCGACGGCGCCCTTCGTCGCGACGCGCTTTTCGCTCCATTATCTCGAATCGCGTCCGACCGCCGCCGTCTCCCCGATCAAAATTTGTTCGAACAATTTATCGAAATTTTAACGGAAAGCGAATTATGTCGAAACACAGTTTTGCAATGTCGCTCGCGACGGCGCTCCTCGCGTTCGTCGGCGCGGTCGCTTCAGCGGCCGAGT
>JAFYVO010000398.1 GCA_017549085.1 Thermoguttaceae bacterium | reverse complement strand
GCGTCAGTCTTCTTTGGCGACGCGGACGACTTCCTCGACGGAGGTAATGCCAAGTCCGACTTTCTTCCAACCGTTGTCGCGGAGCGTCGCCATTCCGTTGGCGCGGGCGATCTTCTTCACTTCGACCGACGGCGCCTTTTCGCCGGCCAAACGGCGAATTTCGTCGTTCGGAATGAGGAGTTCGTAAAGCGCGACGCGACCGGCGTACCCGGTTTCGCGGCATTCGCGGCAGCCGACCGGGCGGTAAATCGTCCCGGTTTCGAGCAATTCTTTCGGGAAGTCTTCCGGAACTTCGTCCGGGCGCGGCTTCCAAGGTTGCTTGCAGTGTTTGCAGAGGCGACGGGCGAGACGCTGCGCCATAATCCCTTCGACCGTCGTCCCGACCAAGAACGGTTCGACGCCCATATCGATCATACGAGTGTAGGCGCCCGCCGCGTCGTTCGTGTGGAGCGTGCTGAAGACCAAGTGCCCCGTCATCGACGCTTGAATCGCGTTTTCCGCCGTTTCGAAGTCGCGGATTTCCCCGACGAGAACGACGTCCGGGTCGTGACGGAGAATCGCGCGCAAACTCGCCGCGAACGTCAGCCCGACCTTGGCGTGAACCTGAATTTGGTTGATGCCGTTGAGTTGGTATTCGATCGGGTCTTCGGTCGTGATGATCTTCGTCGCTTCCGACTTAATTTCGTTCAACGCGCTGTACAGGGTCGTCGTTTTCCCGGAACCGGTCGGGCCGGTGACCAAGATGATGCCGTGCGGGAGCGAAATCAACTTCCCGAACGTTTGGTAGACGTCTTCGTCCATCCCGATCCCGCGGAGCGTAAAGTTCATGCGGTCCTTGTCGAGAATACGCATGACGATCCCTTCGCCGTGAAGCATCGGAATGATCGAAACGCGGAGGTCGACTTCGCGGTCGGAGACCTTAATTTTAATACGACCGTCTTGCGGAATCCGTTTTTCGGCGATGTTGAGGCGCGCCATAATCTTCAAACGGCTGACGATCGCCGATTGGAAGCGGTTGATTTCCGGCGGCGTCGGCTGCGTTTGGAGGACGCCGTCGATGCGGTACCGGATTTTCATCCCGGTTTCCTGCGCTTCGATGTGAATGTCGCTCGTGCCGGACTCGATCGCTTCGGTCAAAATGTCGTTGACGAGGCGAACGACCGACGCTTCCTGCGCCATCGCCGCGTCGCCGCTTTGGTCCCAATCGACGTCTTCGAGAACTTCGACGTCTTCCTTTTGCTCCATCAAGCCGTCGATCGTTTCCGCGCCGACGCCGAGACGCGACTTAATCAGCTTCGCCAACTCGCTCGGGAGAACGAGCCCCGGAACCGTCGGGAGCCCGGTCGCCGCCGAAATTTCGTCGATGGGGGAAAGGTCGAACGGGTTGCTCGTCGCGACGAGAAGCGAGCCGTCCGCTTGGCGCCCGAGCGGGAAAACGTTGCGGCGGTGAACGAGTTTGATCGGGAAATTTTCCAGCACGTCGCTCGGAATTTCCGATTTCGCGACGTCGACGACCGGAACGCCGAGTTTCGCCGCGATCGCGACGAGCGCGATTTCTTCGGTGCGAGCGCCGAGTTGGTTGAGCGTCGCCTGCTGGAGACGTTCGCCGTCTGCGAGCGCGGCGCGAGCGATGCGCATTTGAACGGCGTTCAATTTCAAAACGTCGGCGGGTTTTTCGGCAAAAACGATCATCGGAGCGGTCTCCTCTCAAAATTTCGACGGCTCGAGAAAAAAATTCTTTCTTTCGACCGAGTAAAACGCGCGCCCCAACTTGTAAAACGTCGCGCTATCCTGTATACTAATTATTATAATAAGGAATGTCGACGATTCAAGCCGTCGCGTCGCCCTTTCGGCGCTTTTCCTTTCGACTTTCCTTGGGAAACCTAACGCGTTTTTTGTCGCGGAGACCGTTATTATGTCGCGTAAGTATCGTTTTCGAACGTTGGCCGTCGTCGCGGCGGCGCTTTTGAGCGTTTCGCCGGAGTTTGATTTTTCGGCTTCGACGCCCTTTGACGGAGCGACTGTCGTCGCGCAACCGCCGCAAGGGGGCGGGCCCGGCGGACGGCAAGGGCGCGAAGGGCGGCAAGGGCGCGAAGGGCGGCAAGGGCGCGAAGGGCGGCAAGGGGGCGGCGAACGTCCGGGCGGCGGGAACTGGAACCGTCAAGGGGGCGGCGAACGTCCGGGCGGCGGGAACTGGAACCGTCAGGGCGGGCGCAATCCGTTTTCGCCGGAACAAATCGTCGCTAATATGACGCCGGAACGCTTCGAACGTATGCGCGCTAACCCGGAGTTTGTCGAGCGAATGAAAGGGATGGTCGGCGCCGACCGCTGGGCGCAGTGGGAACGCGGCGATTTTAGCGCCGGAGCGACCGCCGCGCAGGCCGCCGCGCAAGCCGCCGCCGCGGAAGCGGGCGAACTTGTCGAAATGGCCGAAATGACCGACGAAGAAAAAGCCGCCGCCGAAGCGACGCTCAACGCCGGAACCGTC
Source organism: Thermoguttaceae bacterium (assembly GCA_017549085.1). GTDB lineage: Bacteria > Planctomycetota > Planctomycetia > Pirellulales > Thermoguttaceae > RUG369. Next base: position 12,566 of record JAFYVO010000398.1, on the reverse strand, counting down.
CCGAATTTCCAAAACGAAGGGGAAAAACCGTTTTCGCCGGAGTCGGAAAACGAGTATTACAGCCAAGCGATGGCGCGCCGCGACGACGCGCTTGTGCCGGCCGCTCCGCTCGCGTTGCGTTTTTACGGTCGCTTTTTGATCGGGAAGTACGACGCGAACTCGAACGGAACGCTCGAACGCGCCGAATGGGAAGACAAACTTGTCGGCGCGCAAGCGATCGACTTGAACGGCGACTGGACGCTGACCGATCAGGAACTCCTCTTTTATTTGGCGCGGTACGCTTCCGGACGAACGATTCACGTTCCGGAGCCGAAACGCCCGACTTACGTCGCCAACCGCGTCGTTCTCGAAGAAGATAAGGAAACGCGCATTCGCCCGGCCTCCGCTCCGTTGCGTCGCGAAACCGCCGACGCGGCCGCCGCGACCGATAAGGAAAACGCCAACGCGCTGGCCGAAATGTCCGACGAGGAAGTGATCGCGATGTTCGTCGAGGAGAACAAGGCGCTCGAAAAAATTGAAGACGAAGAATTGCTCGGCGTTCTGTTGACGGAAATCGATTCGACGACGCGTCGCGAGTATTCGGCGCCCCCCGCGACGTTGAAGAACGTGCCGGTTTGGTTCTTGGCGCGCGACGTCAACGGCGACGGTCAGCTGTCGTTGCGCGAGTTCGCGCCGACTCTCTCGACGCAAGGGGTCGCGTATTTCGGCAAACTCGACAAAAACAGCGACGGTTTCATCGTTCCGGACGAAGCGCGCTAAGCGGAGCGCGACGTTCGTTTCGTCTTGAGGTCGCTTTAAAAAACGCGGTTCGAGCGTTAAGTTTCGAGCCGCGTTTTTGTTTTTTTGTCAATATATATATTAATGGGCGCAAAATCCGGCGACGTTCGCGGGGAAGCGGAGAGTCGCGAGGCGGTTATTTTTGCGCCGACTCCATCGGCCAAGCGGTAATCCAGCGCGGTTCCGAACGGTTCGGGCTTTCCAGCGTTTTTTCAACGCGACGCGCAAGGTCGTCGAGGTGCGCCGCGCCGTAAAAAACGGCGATCTTCGTTTTGCCCGTTTGGAGCTCTTGTCGAGCGACTTCGATCGCGATTTGATTGCGGTAATGAATCAGCGCTGTTTCTTGCTCTCCCGGGTCGGCGGCGAGTTTTGTTCGCGCAAGTTCGTCGGCGACGCAGCGTCGGAGCGCGAGCCGCTTGTCTTTAGCTAAGAGGCAAGCGAGCGCCCAACCTTCGACGCGTCCCGAATCGGACGCGAAGAGCGCGTCGAACGCGGAGCCGGCGAAAAAGTTCGGAATATCGTCGCCGGTCGTCAAGCGAACGAGGAAATCGTCGACGTTTGCGTCGCCGCGTTTGAGGTTGGGCGCGAGGTAGTCGATTCCGTCGGTTTGGTTGACGAAACCGAGCGCGTCGGCGAGCGACTCTTGGAGGAACGGAATCGCGTCGAGCGGGGACGAGGGCGTTCGACTTTTCGCTTCTTTCGCGGCGGCGAGATCTCTCGGGTCGAATCCTTCGTCGGCGACCAATTCGAAAACGACCGTCTCGTATTCCTTAAACTCGGCGTTGAGGCGTTCGTAATACGCCGCTTCCCCGAGGTGAATCGCGCCGATCAGGTCGACCGAAACGTCGCGCGTTTCTCCGTCGTCGGCGCGGAACTTCCCTTGGAATCGAACGATTGAAGTCGCGAGGCGTTGGGGGACGCCGCGTTCGTTCCGTTCGAGCTTTAACCAAAGTTCGTCGGAGGCGTTCGAATCGGCTTCGACGGCGGAGCTTGCGCGGGCGTTGGAACCGTTAGAATCGGAACTGTTTGCCGGGCTTGCGTCGATTGCGGAATCGGTTTCGACGCCGCGACCGTTCGAAGCGTTCGAATCGTCGCGTTGAACGACGTTTGTTGCGAAATGCGAAAAAATTGGCGTTTTTGCGGCAACGTCGGCGGAGGGTTGGACGAAAAAAACGACAAGAAGCGTTCCGACGGCAAACGTCGAAGAAAAGTAGCGCGTCATCGTCGCAAACCTTTCTGGGATAAGCGAACGACGACGCCAAATCGTTCGGCGAGGGCGGGAAAGCGTCGGCGTCTCGACGCGGTTTTCTTTTGAAGGCGCGCTCGACGAGGACGGCGAACGGACAACGTCGCGCCGAATCGAGCAAAACCGAAAAAAAAGAAAATTTCAAGGAACTAACAAGGTTTAATTTTATCAAAATTTTTTAGAATTTTCAAGGAACCGCGCAGAATTGTTTTAAAACGCGGCGGCGACCGTTGCGAAACGCGGCGCCTAAACGAAGACGGGTTGCGAAACGACGCGGCGGTATTCCTTGACTTTTCGTTAAAGTTTGCGCTCTTTTTCCGACCTTCCGAAACTTCCTACTTTGCGAAAGGGCGCGGCGCGGCGACGTCGGCGCAAGCCGGATATTCCGCAAGACCGTTTAATCGCGAAGTAAGAAAAGGAAAAAAGGAAGGGTTTTTGCAAAGCTGAAATAGACGCGGACGCTAATTTTGATTATATTAGAGAGAATGAGACGTACTCTCGCTTCGGCCCGTCGACCTTCCGTTTAAGGAAGGGGCGGAACGAGGAACGTTTTTCGCTTTCTTGACGGCGTCGAGGAAGCGATTGGATTGGAACAAACGACGAACGTTCGAAACGCGGTCGAGAACTTGACCGCGAGTCGTCGGCGACTCGAAGCGGTCGAAAAACTCGACTGCGATGCGACTCGTTCGCAAAACGATTCAAGTTGGACGCGATTTGAACTAAGTCGACGCGCGAATTCGCGCTTAGGCGCGAGTTTATTTTCACTACTATATTGTTGAGACAGGTGCTGCATATGTCGTTATCGCGGAAGAATAAAATTGGTAGCGTCGCCGAATTGCTGACGGGGCGTTTTGCGAAAAAGCGTCTTGAAAAAGCGCGCGGGCAAAAGCCGACGAAACTCTTGCTCGACCAACTCGAAGAACGTCAACTTCTGAGTTTGACCGTCGGGACGACCGATAATATTCTCGTCAACGACGGTTGGCAAGACGTGCGCGGCGAAATCGCCGTCGACTCGAACAACGCCGGCGATATGATCGTCGCTTGGACCGGCGCCGACCGCTTGGCGAACCCCGATTACGATCCGACGAACCCGGAATCGAGCCCCTATTTGCTCGACGAAAACGGCGATTACGTCGAAGACCTCAACATTTACGGTCGTTATTTGACCGACGAAGTTCAAATCATCACGCTTCCGCAAGAGATCGTTCCGGGCTCGACGCTCGCCGACGGTACGAAAGTCGAAAGCGGGACGTTCGAACTCGTTTACAACGCTTACGAAACGCAACGCTTCTCGATTTATAAGTCGTCCTTTGCGCAAAAAAGCGTCGAAGACGTTTATACGACTTCGAACTCCGTTTCCAGCTTTAATCTCGGTTTCTACGCCGAAGGCGAATTGACTTGGATTCTCTTCAAGTACGACTCGGCCCTTCTTCCGAGCGACAACGCCGCGAATCTGCAAGAAGCGATCCGCGCCATTCCGGGGGGCGAGTATACGCAAACGGTCGTTTCCGCCGTCAGCGAAACCGACTTCGACATTACGTTCTACGGCGGCGACGGCGTCGATTTCGCCGGGCAAAATATCTCCGATATTAAGGTTCGCAACGACTTCTACAGCGACCTGAACGGCGTTCTCGAAAAGGTTAAGACGACCGGCTTCGACGCGAACGACTTGCGTTCCTGCACGTCGTTCCAAAAATTGATCTTGCGCGACGTTTTCGGCGACAACTACCTGAAAACGGTCGAAAGTATGATGAAGACGCAAGGCAAAAAAGCCGTCGTCAACGCGTTGCAAAAGGAACTCGACGCGCAAGCCGACGAACTCGCCAGCGGCGTCGTTACGACCGTCGACCAAGTGCAAAACATCACGACCTATTCGTCGAAAACCGGCGCCGCGCTCGGCATTACCGTTTCCGCCGACCCGTGGACGACCGCGAAAAACATTCAAAACGCGTTCAACGCCGTTAAGGGCTCGACCCTTTACGCTCCGGTTACCCGCGGTTATTACTACGACGAAGCGACGCACACCTACACTTACGCCGAAAATCCGTCGCGCGCCTACTCGTCCGATCAATCTTACGGGACGATGCAAGCGGCGATTAAAGCGGTCGAAGTTAAGGTTGTTCCGGTCGCGGGCTCGACGAACCAATTCCAAGTTACGTTCACCGGCGCGAACGGTCTGCAAAACGAAGAAGCGTTGATCGTTTCGTCCGCGGAATACGTTACGAAAACGAAGGAAACCGACCCGGTTACCGGCAAATCGAAGGTCGTTTACAACTACGTCGACGTGATCGCGCAAGACTCGCGCACCGGCGAATACGGCCACGTTTCCGATAAAACCTATTCTCCGGTCGCGACGACGGTCAAAGAAAGCAGCTCCATCTTCCGCGTCAACTCTTCGGAAGTCGCCGATTTCGTCGTCGACACGGACGGCGACGTCGTGTACGACCGCGAAGGAACGCTCGCGATGAACGGGACCGGTCGGACGAACCAAATGAAGCCGGACGTCGCGATGAGCGCCGACGGTTCGTTCGTCGTCGTTTGGGAAAGTGAAACTGACGACGCGACGCAACCGTACAACGGTTCGGACATTATGGCGCGCCGCTTCGTCGTCCAAGGTTACGCCGAGGAAGGTTCGGAACAATACGACAAGTTGTCGTTCTATAATAACGGCGCTGAAAACGGTTTTGTCGGTTATCTTCCCCCGGAAACCGCGTACTCGAGCGAACCGGTCGCCGACCCCTACGTCCTCGATACGAACGCGACGAAAGTGCAATGCGTCGCGCCGGTCGCGAACGAATTCATCGTCAACGCCTCGACGAACGGTCGCCAAACCGACCCGACGATCGGCGCCGATAAAGACGGCGCGTTCATCGTCGCTTGGACGACCGAAGCGCAAGACGCCAGCTACTTCGGCGGTATTTACGCTCGTCAATTCAATACGATGGCGCAACCGGTTACCGGCGATATTACCCTCGCGTCGAGCCAAATCGGCACGAATTACTACGGCCCGGCCGACGCCGCGATGAGCGACGACGGGTTCGCGGTCGTCGCGTGGAACCACGACGTCTCGTGGAAGTTGGAGTCGTCGAGCGTCGGCGAAACCGCGCTCTATTACTCCGTTCTCGAACCGCAAAGCGCGAAGTTCGTCGTCGACCACGAACTCGTCGCCGAAGGCGGCTACGGCGCTTCCGTTTCGTTCGCGTACAGCCTCCTCGACGAAAAAACCGGCGATTACTCCGCGCGCTTTGGTCTTGCGTATACGGTTCAAGCGGGCGGCGGCGCGACCGGCGACGACGCGAATTCGAACGCCGTTTGGAACGGCGCGTTCTCGGAACTTCCGACGACGAACTACAATAGCGCCGTGTACGAAATCACCGGCAACTTCCTCGAAGAAAAGGAAGCGGCGGAAGACAACGCTAACGATAACAACAATAACGACGCCGCGACCGACGACGCCAACGTCAGCGACGAGGTGATTCACGTCGGTTCGCGCGAAACGAGCTCCTTTACCGTCGCGCAAGTGGCGAGCAACGAAGCCGCCGAAGGCGACGCGACTTGGCGCGACAACCAAGGGAACCCGGCGATCGGCTTGGACGCGGACGGCGACGTTTTTATCGCCTCTCAAGGTTTCGGCTTTGTGGACGTTCAGTCCTACAATTACCTTTACGCGTCGCTTTCCGATATTTACGACGGTTATAAGGCGGATGCGGAAGGGCTCGCGATTCGGCTTGCGTGGAGCGATTTCGATAAAGCGAATCTCGTTTACGAAAATAAAGCGATTCACTACGGCGACAAGATCGCGTACGAAGACAAAAACGAAGACTTGGCGAAGTTTGTTAAACTGGCGCTCGGTTGGGGATACGACGTCGACGGCGAACTTGTCGAGGCGGGCGGCGAACAAGTTTACTTTGTGAAGGCGGTCGACTGCATCGACGTCGATACTTACGAACGTCGTTTCCTGTCGATCGCGCAAAAAGAAGGCGCGACCGACGAACAAATTACGCGGTTGCACGCCGTTTTGGAAACGCTCCTTTCCCCGTTGCGCAACAACGGCAACGATATTAATCTGGAAGTGTCTGCGCAAGAGTATTACACCGACGGTATGAGGTTTGACTACGGCGCCGTCGTCAGCAACCTGCGCGACGGTTCGAACGCTTGCTTCTATTTGGCGTTCCCGAATAGCTACGTCGCGTCCGCTACGACGAGCCTGGTGATCGGTCGCCAAGACAACGCTCAGAATACCGAACCGCTTAACGCCGAAACGATCGCGATCGACCTGAGCGGCCAATATGACAACGGTCATATCGCCGACCCGATCGCCGCCGCGCGAGCGGTTCAAGACGCGTTGAACGCTTCGGCTTTGGCCGCCGGCGCCGAAACGGCGTTTATCGCGCGCTACGTGCCGATTTCGGAACTCGAGTTCTACAAAGGCGCCCTCGGCGAAATCAATGTGAACACGGAAGCGTTCGAGTACTCCGCGACCGTTACGATCAACGACGTCGAACAACAAGTTCGACGCTCGGTCGACGATTACTTCGTCCTGCAAATCGTCGCGCAGAACGTCTTGCACGACACGCCGCTTTACATCGGTTACGAAGACGTTCAAACGCCGACGACCGTTACGCTCCTTGACCAAACGGACGAAGATCGGAACTTCGGTTTCGCGTCGAGTCTTTACGTTGAACGCAACGGTTCGCTCGGCACGGCGCAAACGAACCCGGCGATCGCCGTTACCTCGAACGGCGACGTTACGGTCGCTTGGGGCGTTCGTTCCGGTTCCGATCCGCGCAACGCTTACAACACGTACCCGAACGTCGGCAATCCGATCGACGCGGCCTTCACGCACATTTACGTCCGTCCGTTCGTCGAATCGACCGACAACGCCGGCCCGACCGTTGTCAACGTTTCGCTCCCGAACGGCGATAAAGTCCAAGAAAACGAAACGGTTACGTCCGCGCTCCGCGACGTCGTCGTTTCGTTCAGCGAAGAAATGCTGACGATGGGCGACGGGACGAACTACTACAACAAGCTCCACGCGGTCGACAACGTCGCGAACTGGACGCTTCTGCGCGACGGCGTCGAAGTTACCGGCGCGATTGAAAGCATTACGTTCGGTATGAACGCGTCGCAAACGTTGGCGCAAAACACGGTCGACGAAAACGGCGCTCCGGTCGCGGAAATTAACGACGGCTCCCTCGCTTACGGCACGAACCGTTGGGAAGCGGTGATCACGTTCGCCGAAGGTTACGAACTCAACGACGGCAACTACTCCCTCGTCTGCAGCTCGATGGTGCAAGATATCGCTCGCAACGCGATTTACAGCCAAGGTTACGCCGTCGACGGCAGCGGCGCCGGGTTCGACGGTCGCGCTTGGACGCTCGACTTCAGCGTTACGCGTTTGCACAAAGCGCTTGGTTTCGAATACGGCGATACCTTCGAACGCGACAACTACATTCCGGAAGATTACGTCGAATACGATCCGAACGCCGATACTCATCAACACGACGTCTACGGTCCGATCGTTTACAACGACTATTCCTCGTTGAAGCAAGTTACTCGTTCGAATATTTTGAACGAAACGGACGACTACGGCCCGAACACCGCGCAAGCGGTCGCCAGCAACGCGAACGGCGATTTCGTTACGACTTGGGTTGAAACGCTCGAGCAAATCGACGAAGAAACCGGAACGAAAACCGTTACGCAAACCGTTTGGGCGAAAGCGTATCGCGCGCTCTATATTGTCAACGCCGCCGGCGTTCGCGAACAAGTCGTCGACCAATCGCAAGAAAACGTCGTCGTTAAGGTTTACGAAGCGACCGCCGTTTACGAAGCGACGACGAACAAGAAGGGCGAAACCGTTTACGAACTTCAAACCGCGACCTCGAACGGCGAAGCGGTGGAAACGTTCGCCGACCCGCGCCAAGCGTCCGTCGCCATCGACGACCGCGGCGACTTCGTCGTCGTTTGGGATATGATCTGCGACAGCGAAGAGCTGAAACCGAGTCGCGACGTTTATGTGGCGAAATACGCTTTCAACGGCGGCCAAATGAAGCTCAACGGCAAAGCCGAAATGATGCGCGCCAACGTCGAAACCGAAAACGACCAACAATACGCCGCGGTCGCGATGGACGCGGACGGCGACGTCGTCGTCGTTTGGGAAAGTTACGGCCAAGACGGTAGCGGTTGGGGAATCTTCGGTCGCCGCATTATGGCCAACGGTTACTCCTACGGCTACACGAACACGATTCAAACGCTCGACTTCAATAACGATATTGAAATTGAAGGCGACGAATTGAAGTTGACGCTCGAACACAACGACCAACTTTACGAAGTGCAAGTTGAACTGTCGGTCGAAATGCGCGCGAACGCTCAACGCATCCAAGACGCCTTGCTCGGCACCGGGCTCTTCACCGAAAAGGACATTAAGGTCGAGGTGGGCAATTCCAGCAAGATTACGATCGAATTTATGGGCGCCTACGCCGCGTCTTACGTCAACTTGATGGAAGCCGAATGGTACCGCGGGGGCGAACGCCGCGCCGATCTTAGTTGCCATGTCGATATGGATAACCTCGGCGCGGTCGGCAAAGAATTCGACGTTACCGAAACGACCGAAAATAACCAACGCTTCGCTTCGATCGCGATGGAACGCGACGGCGCGTTCGTCGTTACTTGGACCTCTTGGGGACAAGACGCCGACGCTCCGACCGAATCGAATATTTACGGACGTAAGTTTGAATCGAACCACATCCTCGGCAGCGTTGCGGAAGACGGTTTGACGGCGACCGACGGCGGACAACGAACGGACAGCGCCTCCGTGAACGCCAAGAGCATTACCTCGGACGATTGCGGTATCGACGCTTACGAAGTTTTCCCGGGTAGCGTCTACGACTCCGTCTGCGCGATTACGGTCGGCGACGGCGCGGGAACGGGGAATAATAATAACAATAACAATAGTAACAATAATAACAACGACAACAACGCGAACAGCGGCTTGGTGGGGACGGGCGCGCTCTTGACGACTCGTATGCACGTCCTGACCGCCGCGCACGTTGTGTACGGTATGGATCCGACGGAAGACGAAATCTACGTTACCTTCGAAACTGTTGAAGGAACGGTTCGGATTCAGGTCGCCCAGGTTTATATACACGAGAGCTTTGACGGAGAGGTCGACGGCGAAGGCGCCGACCTCGCGGTCCTCTTGCTCAAAACCCCGGCTCCGTCCACGCTCAAGGGGTACGAGCTTTACACCGAAACCAACGAAGTTGGGCAAAAGATCACCTTCGCCGGTTACGGGAAGTACGGTAACGCCGGCGACGACGAGGAGGAAATCGCCGACCGTCAAGACGGCGTTAAACATAAGGGTTACAACAAGTACGAACTTGACGGCCATCTCTTCAAGAGCGTCAACAAGAACGTTAACGTCTTGGTTTACGACTTTGACGACGGAACCGACGGGAACGACTACCTGGGGAACCGGTACGGTATTAAAGACACGGGGCTTGTTGAAGAACACGACGGCAAGTATCACGTTATCGACTCGATGACCACCACGGGCGACTCGGGCGCGCCGTCCTTCATCAACGGTCGCATCGCCGGTATTTGCTCGTGGGGGAGCGACTACGACAACGACGATTTGTACGGGCCGGGCGACTTTAACGTCGACGTTCGCGTTTCGTCTTACGTCGATTGGATTAACTCGGTCATTATGGGCGGCGCGAGTAGCGAATTCCTCGTCAATATGGACCCTGTTCAAGCCGATGACGACGACTCCGGCAATAACAACAATAACGCCGCCGACAATGAAACCGAAACGGTCGGAGAAGACGTTTGGACGCGCGGCAATCAAATTTGGTCGAGCGTCGCGATCGACGATAAAGGCAACTTTGTCGTTACTTGGACCGGTTACAACCAAGACGGGCACGGCGACTCCCTTACCGGCGCCTCGAACAAGGGGCTCGGCGGCGTGTATGGGCGCGTTTTCGCCAGCGATAAGGACGCTGCGGCTTGGTACGGTGGCGAGGTGTTCCAAGTGAACGAATATACCGCGTTTGACCAAGTTCATTCGCAAGTCGCGATGGCGTCGAACGGCGATTTCGTCGTCGTGTACGAAAGCTACCAAGACCCGGCGGACGGCGACAACTCCGACTACGCCGATAACTACGGGATTTACGCCCGTCGTTACGAATTGGTCGAAGGCGAGCTGAAAGTCGCTATCGACAACTCGAACCAGAATAACGGCAACGATAACAATAATAATAGCGGTAATAATAGCAACGACAATAACGACGGCGAACAAATTGAAATCGTCGAGATGATTGAAAAACCCGTCGGTTCGGAATTCCGCGTTACCCGCGACGATTACTACCTGCGCGATAAAGATCAATTGGGCGGCTCCGTCGCCGTCGACGCCAACGGCGATATGGTCTTCGTGTGGACCGATCTGTCGGAAACGCGCGAAAACGTCGACGCGGTCGTGCGTATGCGCTCCTTGACCCTGCCGGAAGACGAAACTCCGCCTTACGTTGTTCGCGCCAACGCGTCGTACCAAGACAACGGCGAAAACAAACAAACGTCGTTGTATAATAATAACGTTACGTTTGCGACGAGTTACGCGCCTACCGCGCTTGTGTATTCGTTCAGCGAATATATGTATTCGGCGCAAATGAACATCGCCGTTCGCAACGACGCTTTTGACGCCGACGATCTGTTTGCGTATCGCGACGCGAAATCGACCGAACTGAATTCGTCGAAGAGCGTTTTGAACCTCAGAAACTGGACCTTAACGCAAAACGGGCGCGACGTTACCAACGACTATATTTACGATATCGTCTACGGTTACAACGCTTCGGTTTACGTTGAAGACTACGTGCGCAACTTGGAAGCGGAAACCGGCGAAAAGTATTACGTTTCCTCGAGTTCCGTCGCGACGAACACCTACGAATTGGTGATCGTCTTCAAGCAAGAGCTCGCCGACGGCGCCTACGTTTTGACGCTCGCCGACTCGGTCGCCGACCTTGCCTCGAATAAACTCGACGGCGATTACAGCGGGGAATCCGGCGGTTCCTTCACCGTGCGCTTCAACGTTGGCCTCGCGTCGCATAACCAACAAAACCCGATCCAGGCGCCGGACGTCGAAGCTTTTGCCGGCGAGATCGACAGCGCGGGCAAACCGGTCGTTGCGTCGAACAAAAACGGATTCGTCATCGTTACCGAATCGCAGGTGTTGTATGAAATCTCCGGTAGTTCGACGAACAATAACAACAATAACAACAATAATAACTCCGACAACACCGACGAAGGCGGCCCTTACGGTTATTATGAAACGACCGTGATCGACGGCGTTACCTACCGTATCGAGTCCGATATCGTGATGCGCCATTACAACGCCGACGGCACCGAAAACGGCGTGGTAACTCGCGTCAACCAGTACGCCGCCGGCAACCAAATTCAACCGGACGTCGCGATGACCGAAAACGGTAGCTACGTCGTCGCGTGGGTTGGCGAAAGCGCGAACGCGCTCAACGGCGTCTGCGCTCGTTTTTATGGCGGCGGCAAAGAAAACCAAATCCAAATTGCCGGACGCAAGGGGATTCGTTGCTGGGACGTCGACGTTCAAATCAATGAAGAAACCGGTTTGGTGTTGATTTCGTGGCTCCAAGGCTCCACGACCAACGAAGGCGCGGACCAAGTTTGCGGCGTTTACTACGACATTTACGGCGTTAAACGAAGCGAAGTTTTCACCATTGCCGAAAACGCCGACCGTTCGGTCGAATCGTTCGACGTTCAAGGCGTTCGTATTCACAACAAACTCCACTATGTCGTCGTTTGGTCGGCCGGCGACAAGAGCACGTTGACGAGCGAAATTTACCAACGTTCCTTCGTCGCGTCGTACGTTGCCGGCGAGTACGTCGTCGAGTACGGCCAAACGACTCGCGTCAACGAAACGACGACCAACGGGCCATACACGCCGCAAATCGCGATGGTCGACTCCGGCGACGACGTCGGTAAATACTACGTCGTTTGGGTTTCCGACCAAACGCAATCGAACGGCGCCGATATTTACGCCCGCGCTTACCACGTCGACGGAGGCTCTCTGAGCTTCTTGGGCACGACCGGCGAAGCGTTGGTCAACACGACGACGGCGCACCGTCAATACCTCCCGTCGGTCGACGCGAACAGCGACGGTTTGATCGTCGCGTGGGCCTCCTACGACGTCGAAGAGTACAACTACAGCCAAGAAGATCGCGTCGACCAACACGACGACGGTATCGCCGTTCGCGTCTTTAACTCCGAAGGCTTGCCGGTCAACGTCGCGAACGATAAGTTGTCGCGCGGCGAGGTCGTCGGTATGAACGAAGGCGAGTTCGTTATCAATTCGACGACCGCCGGGTATCAATCCGTGCCGAGCGTCTCGATGTTCGATTGGGAAGAGACGGCGACCGCCCTTGCGCCGAAGTTTGTCGTCGCGTGGCAGGGCCCGAACCCGAAAGCCGGCGAACCGATCGAAAATCTTACGAACACGGTCGGCGGCTCGACGAATAAT
>JAFYVO010000397.1 GCA_017549085.1 Thermoguttaceae bacterium | reverse complement strand
CGTTTTCCTTTCGCCGGAGCAACTCGACTTCAACCGCCGAATAGAAGTCGTCTTCAACGGCAAAAAACTGACGCCGCAAAACGGTCGCGTTCCGGCCAGTTCGCTCGTTATGTTGGAAGACGCCCGCACTCGTTGCGACCGCCAACACCCGTTTTGGGCGTCGCTAAACTCCAAGTTTCCCGGGGAATACAACGAATGGGAGCCGCAAAAAAAGAACGGCGATTGACCGAACGACGCCGCGTCGTCTAAACGTTCCCGTCGAACGCGAGCGCCGTCGTTCGCGTTCGACGTTTCCCTTTTTCCTTCTCAACGCAACCTCTTTGCGTTCGGGAGTTAACGACGTTTCTTCTCCGCTAACAACCGCGTCCAAAGCGCCTCGTATCGCCGCGTCGCGCTTTCGACGCTAAACTCCTCCGCGACGCGCTTTCGGTTGCGCCGTCCGAGTTCTTCGCGCAACGCTTCGTCGCTCGTCAGCGTTAATATCTTATCGCGCCAAGACTTGTCGTCGCCGAACGCGCACCTTTGCGGCGCCGCGTCGTCCCCCAAAAGCTCGGCGACGCCCTCGACCTCGGAGCAAAGCGCCGCCTTCCCGACGCTCATCGCCTCCATCAGCGCGTTCGGCATCCCCTCCCAACGCGACGGCAGGGCGAAGAGGTCGGCGCTCGCCAAAATCTCCAGGACGTTCGGTCTCCAACCCGCGAAAAACACGACGTTTGCGAGTCCGTTCGTCTCGACGATTCGCCGCAGCGCGTCCCGCTCCGGGCCGTCGCCGACAAGCCAAATTTCCCAATCGTTCGCGATTTGCGGCGCCCAAGTCGCAGCGTTTTCCAGAAACCAGTCGAGTCCCTTTTGCGGCGCCAACCGCCCGACGCAAACGATTCGCTTGCGCCGCCCGAACGGCTCCGGAACCCAAGTAAAATCGGCGTTTGCGTTCGCCGCGTCAAGCGTCGTCAAGTCGGGAACGCGAACGCCGTTCGGAATCGAGAGAACGCGCTTTTCCGGCAGTCGTCCGACGGTTCGCGAAAATTCGGCGGTCGACTCTCCAACGCAAACCCAAGCGTCGACGAGACTTCGCGTCCAACGGTCGAGCGCGAGCCGCCGCGGCGCGTCCCGTTCCGCGACCCGAATCCCGGAGCAAACGACCGGAACCCCCGCCGCGCGCCCGGCGAAGCGTCCGAAAAGGTTCGCGTGAAACATAAACGACTGCAAAACGTCGACTTGCCGTCGTTTCAGTTCCCGCTTCAACCGGCGAAAAACGCTCGGCGCGTTCCCGATTCCCGTCAAGCCCAACTCGACCGTTTCGATTCCGGCCTCCCGAAAAAGCGGAACGAGCGAGTTTTCCAAGTCGCGAGCCAATCCGCTCAGCGAAAAAACGACCGGCTCGAAGCGCGTTAAATCGAGCGACGTCGCGAGTTGCAACAACGCTTTTTCCGCTCCGCCTCGCGAAAGCTCCGTTATCAACAGCGCGACCCGAATCTTCGCGTTAGGCGACGCTGCGCCGCGCTCCGATCGCTCGTCCGTTTTGTTTTTCGCTTCTTTTTTCATTCCGCGCTTTCCTTTGATTTCGCGCCGCGCCGTCGACCTTTAACTTTTACCCGTTTCCCTCGCCGTCGCGTTTCGCCAACGTCATTTAACCGCATTTTCTCCGACGTTCAAATCCGCGCCCTCGTCGCCGCGATTAAAAATCGACTTCGCCCCCTTCGCGGAGCCGCGACAATCGGCAAACGCGGCGCCGCCCGCGCAACCGCCTTATTTTTACAATCTTAGCCAGCCAACGCAATCCGTTTATTTTCACCGTTCCGCGTCTTTTTTTCGTCGTTTTCCTCAAAATTGAAGCGGAAAGAAAAGTCGCGCCTCTTTTATTTTGCCGCAAGTTCGTTATAATAATAACGGCGGTTCGAACGTTCGCGCCGCCGCTTCTCGTTTAAAAATCAACGCCCCACCTTTTACCCCCCAAAAATCGCCTTATGACGTCCCCCGACAAGCCGCTCGACGCCGCGTTCTCCGAACTCGACGCCTACGATTACGAGCTTCCGGAGCGCTTGATCGCTCAAACGCCCCGCCCCGACCGCGCCTCCGCCCGCATGATGGTCGTCGACCGCGCGACCGGCTCGTTCCGCCACCGCCGCGTTCGCGACCTTCCGGAATATTTGCGTCCGGACGACGTTCTCGTTTTGAACGACGCTAAAGTCTTGCCGGCGCGCTTGATCGGTCGTCGCGCCGAAACGCAAGGGCGTTGGGAAGGGCTCTTTTTGCAATTCGACCCGCGCGGCTTTTGGGAGATTATGTCGAAGACGCGCGGCAAGTTGCGCCCGGGCGAAAAGATTGAACTCGAAAACCCGGACGGAAGCGGACTTACGCGTTACTTGGAAGTCGTCGGACGCACCGACGCGAAGACGATGATCGTCAAACCGCTGACGGAAGAAGGGGAAGATTCGATCGATTTCCTCGACAAAGTCGGTTGGGTTCCGATTCCGCCGTACATTCGCGGGGGCCGGATGACGCCTGCGGACCGCGAAAATTATCAAACGGTTTACGCGTCGAAACCGGGCGCCGTCGCCGCGCCGACCGCCGGTCTCCACTTCACTAAAGAACTGCTCGACGAGATTCGCTCGCTCGGCGTCGCCGTTTGCCCGACGACCCTTTACGTCGGCGCCGGCACCTTCAAGCCGATCAGCGTCGACCGCTTGGCCGACCACCAAATGCACTCGGAAGTCGCGAACCTTTCGGAAACGACCGTTCGCACGATCGAAGAGCGCAAAGCGCGCGGCGGTCGGGTTTTCGCGATCGGGACGACGTCGGTTCGCACCCTCGAATCGGCGGCGAACGCGCTTCCGGACGGCTCGATCGACTCGACCGGGCTGAACCCGAACCAACTCGCGCCCTTCTCCGGCCCGACGAACCTCTTCATTCGTCCGCCTTACCGCTTCAAAGTGGTCGACGCGATGCTGACGAACTTCCACCTGCCGAAGTCGACGCTCGTTATCCTCGTCCGCGCGTTCGGCGGCGACGACCTGCTCAAGCGCGCTTACGAAGAGGCGATCGCCGAAGACTACCGTTTTTACAGTTACGGCGACGCGATGTTAATCGTTTAAAACGCTTTAGCGCGTCTCGCCTTCCCCTTTCCTCGATCCCCCG
>JAFYVO010000040.1 GCA_017549085.1 Thermoguttaceae bacterium | reverse complement strand
GTCGTCGTCAGCACCCCGGACCACACCCACACCTGCATCACCGCGCAAGCGTTGAAAGCCGGCAAACACGCCTACACGCAAAAACCGCTCACCCGCACGATCGGCGAAGCCCGTTACCTCGGTTACCTCGCGAAGAAAAACGGCGTCTGCACCCAAATGGGTAACCAAGGCAGCACGCTCGACTCGATGCGCAACTGCGTCGCCCAAATTAAAGCGGGCGTCATCGGCGAAATCAAAGCCGTCCACATTTGGACGAACCGTCCGATTTGGGCCCAAGGTCCGAACCGCGATATGACGATGGAAAAATTCGCCGCCCAAATGAAGAAAGACTTCGCCGACGAACCGGAATTGGCCGAAGAAGAAATCGCCGCGAAACAAAAGCAAATCGCCGACGCTCTCAAGAACATCGATTGGGACAGCTGGATCGGTCCGGCGCCGAAACGCGAATTCTGGCCGGGCATCTACCACTCCTTCCAATGGCGCGGTTGGTGGGACTTCGGTTCCGGCTCCCTCGGCGACATGGCTTGCCACACCGCCAACATGCCGTACGGCGCTTGCGACCTGAAATTCCCGACCGAAGTCGTCGCGGAATCCTCCGGCCACGACTTCAACTCCTTCCCGGCGTTGAGCAAGATCTGGTTCCAATTCCCGGCCAACGAATGGCGCGACGCCGTCGAAGTTTCCTGGTTCGACGCCAAGACCCGTCCGGAAGCCTCGATCTTCGAAAAATACGGTATCACGAAACCGACCGACTCCGGCTCGATCATCATCGGTACCAAAGGTTGCGCTTACAGCCCGGACGACTACGCTCGCAACTACGAACTCCGCGCTGAAGGCGGCGCCAAGCTCGAAGAAATCAAGAACGTCGAATGGCGCAAAGCCCCGACCGACGAACACTCCGGCAACTTCGACACCCGCAACAAACTCGAATGGTACACCGCCATTCAAGAAAACAAACCGGAACTCTGCTGGAGCAACTTCCCGGAATTCGCCGGCCCGCTCACCGAAACGATCCTCCTCGGGAACCTCGCCGTTTGGGCCGCTCCGGAAGCCGGCAAACGCGGCGAAACGATCAAATGGGACGCGAAGAAACTCGAAGTTACCAACCTCGCCGAACTCAAGACCCCGGGCGTTGCGAAACTCGTCCGTCCGGAATACGAAAACGGCTACGAAAAGATCGACTGGAGCGAACTCGGCTGAGTTTGTTCTCGCAAACCGTTTGATTCAAGCGGTTTGAGTTGACGCGAAAAGGCGGTTCGTCGCAAGACGAGCCGCTTTTTTTATCGTCGCTTTACCGCGCCGCGACAAAACTTCGCCCAAGCGCCGCCCGAAAAAGCGACCGGCCAAGCCTCACGCCTCGAAAAAGCGACCGCCCAAACGTCTCGTCCGAAAAAGCGACCGCGCCAGCCTCGCGCCCCGCTCCAACGACCGCGCCCGCCTTCCCCCGACTTGCCGTCGTTTCATCAGATCGCGACGCAAACGCCGCCAACGAACGCCCTCGGAACGCGACGACGTTTCGAACGTTCAAACGTCGGTTTTATTCCGCTCCGACGCGTCTCGCTTCGCCGCTCGTCGCCTCGCGACGTTCCCGCCCAAGCGCCGCGTCCGCCTTCCCCCCGGCCTTTCGACGTTTCATCAGATCGCGACGTAAAAAAAGCCGCTTAAACAAGCGGCTTTCTTCGACGAACGCGTCGACGTTATCTCTTTTTCTTAAACAGATTCCCCAGTTTCTCCGCGAAACGATTCGGCGTTTGATTTTCAAGGGGAGACGGCGCTCGGCGCGTCGGCGCGTCGGCGCGACGAATCAAGGCCAGCGGAACGCGGCGCGTCTCTTGCTCTTGCGACTCTCCGTTCTCCGTCGACGGCGCGTCGGCGACGTCCTCCTCCGAATCGCGCGCAAAAATCGGCGGCAAATCCGCTTCGGTCAGCCCCAATTTTTCTAATATCCGCTTGCGACTAAATTCCGCTTTGGCGCCAAAATACGTCCTAACGGCGGCGGGATCCGAAAGAACCTCGATCGGCGTTCCCGCGCACAACACCTTGCCGGCGCCAACGATATAACTGCGGTCGGTAATCGCGAGCGTTTCGTCGACTTGGTGGTCGGTGATGAGAACCGCGATCCCTTCGTCGGCCAACTGCCGAATCACCTCCTGAATCCCCTCGACGGTGATCGGGTCGACGTTCGCAAACGGTTCGTCGAGAAGCAGAATCTTCGGCTTCGCGAGAAGCGCCCGCGCGATTTCCAGGCGTCGACGTTCGCCGCCGGAAAGCCCGCCGGAACCGCCCATCCCGACTTTCGTCAAACGGATGTGCTTCAAATTAAACTTTTCGAGCGATTCTTCCAACGCAACCTTCTGTTCGGCGCGCGAATACCCGAGAAATTCCATCGCCGCGAGCAAATTCTGCTCGGTTGTCAACGCTCCGAAAACGCTGCGGTCTTGCGGCAAATACCCAAGCCGTCCTTCGCGGGCGCGGCGGTACATCGGCCAAGACGTTACGTCGAGCCCGTTGAGCGTTATTTTCCCTTCGTTCGCGGGAATCAGTCCGCACGACATTCGGAAACTCGTCGTTTTCCCGGCGCCGTTCGCCCCAAGAAGCCCGACGACTTCGCCTTCGCGCACCTCGAACCCGACGCCGTCGACGACGCGCCGATTCCCGTATATTTTGACGAGCCCTTCCGCTTTGAGAACGACCGCCCGCTCCGCGGAACGCCCCGGCCTCGCTCCGCTCCCCAACAAAACCCGACTTCGTTCGTTTCGTTCCATCGTCATCGCGTTTCTCCTTCAATTGCGAGGCTTAAAGACGTCGCGCTTAGCCCTCGCGACGCCAATCCGCCCTTTATCGTTCTTATTATACGCCGTCGACCTCGGAAATACCAGCGCGTTCGCGTTATTTTTTCGAAAAAAGTCGCGCCGCGCTTCACGCCGAAACGTCTTTCGCGTCGCGATCTTGCGCCGCCTCTTCCTCGACGCGCCAACGTTTCGACGCGCGAATCGTCAACGCCAGCAGAACCGCGCACGTCGCCGCTAAGAAAAGAACGACTTTCAGCTCGACCGGATTTTCCGCGACGCCGGCGAGCCGAGCGCTTCCGTTTTTAAAGCACCAAAACGCGAAAACCAACGCTAAATACGGCGTCGTCAAGTACTTAATCACCCAACCAAAAGAACGCGGAACGCGCGCTTTCGCGCCGCGGTCGAGTTCGGCGACCATATTGTCCGCGCCCCAAACCCAAGCGGCGAGCGCCGTTTGCAAAAAGACGACGACGAACGGCATAAAGGTCGCGATCCAAAAGTCGAACGCGTCGAGGGCCGCCGCGTCCTTCGTATACCAGCAAACGATCGCCGTCCCGGTCAGCGCGACCGCCGCCGTCAGCGCGACGCTCGCCCCGCGAGAAACCCCCAGCGTTTCCTTCGTCCAAGCGACCGCCGGTTGCGCTTGCGAAACCGAACTCGTTATCCCGGCGATGAAAAGGAGGCTAAAGAAGAAAAAGCCGAAAAACTCGCCCCCCGGCATCAACCCGAAAACGTTCGGCAAGACGATAAACCCCATCGTGAAGGCGCTGGCGAAACTTTCCGAGTTCGCGACGCCGAGGAACATAATCGCCGCCGGAATCGTCATCAGCCCGCCGAGCGCGACTTCGCAAAAGCCGTTCGCCGCGACCGCCGTCAACGACGAGAGCGCGATATCCTTATTCGGCTTTACGTAACTCGCGTAAGTCGCGATCGCGCCGACGCATAACGACGCCGAAAAGAAGATGTGCGACGTCGCCGCCAGCCAAACTTCCGGATTCTCCAGCGCCGTCCATACGCTCGTTTGCCCGACGACCGCGCCGCTTTCATCGAGCAAAGGACGCGACGGGTTCCACATAAACCCGAGCCCGTCGACGAAACTTTGCCCCTCGACGCCGGTCGGGTTCCCCAACGTCGCGACGCGAACGATCACCAAAGCCGAGCAAAGCAAAAGAAGGGGCGTCGCGATCTTGCAAAACCGTTCGATCCCCTTGGCGATACCGCAATAAACGAGCGTAAAGTTCGCCGCTGCGCAAACAAGCGTCGCTAAAACAACCGGCGAACGCAGGAAGTTCCGGAAGAGCGTTCCGTCGCCGTTCATACCGACAAAATTCGCGAACGCCGCTTCGTAAGACGCGGAATCGCCGAGTTTAAACCCGGAGTCGACCGTCGGGAAAAACGAAAACTCAACCCCCAACGGACGCAAACATCCGCCGAGATATTGGAGCGCGTAAAGGAGACACCAGGCTTCGACGAAGATGTAAAACATACAAATGCCGGTCGGAACGAGGGCGACCAAACCGCCGCTCGCCGCCCAAAACGTTTTGCCGCTCCCCGCCGCGCGATAAATCCCCGGAAGCGAATGGTATCCGAGCCGTCCGCCGCGCCGCCCAATCGCCCATTCCGACCAAGCGATCGGAATCGCGACGAGCAAGAGCGAAATAAAATACGGAATCATAAACGCGCCGCCGCCGTACGTCGCGACCTGTCCCGGGAACCGCAAAAAGTTCCCCAAGCCGACCGCGCTCCCGGCGACCGCCAAAACGACGCCTAAATTCGATTCCCAATGTTCGTTTTTACCGTTCTTTTCGCGAGCCATTCGAGCCTCCGCTTTCTTGCGCGACGACGAGCGCAGCGTTCACAACGCGTCTTTAACCGCCGTCGCTTAAACGTTTAACGTTCGTTTTTATTTTGTCGCCGCAATGTTTTGCGTTTCTTCCGTTCGCGCGCCGCCCTCTTCTTCTTCGCGCCGCCAACGTCGCGACGCTTTCAAAGAAACGCCGATCAGCGTCGCCGTCAAGAGACCGATAAACGCCAGCGTTACCTGCGCCGCCCGATCTTGCGCGACTCCGGCGAGCCGCGCGCCCAAGTTGTTCCAAAGCCAAAGCGCGAAAATAATCGCTAAATACGGCGTCGACACAAACTTAACAACGAACCCAAGAGCCCGAGGCGGTCGGATTTTCGCGCCGCGCTCCAACTCGGCCGTCATTTTGTCCGTCCCCCAAACCCAAGCGACCAAACAAGTTTGAAGGAGCGCAAAAACAAACGGCGTAAAGTTCGCCAGCCAAAAATCGAACGAGTCGAGCGCCGCCAAGTTCTTCGTAAACCAACAAACGACGCCGATTCCGACAAGGTTCACCGCCAACGTCGCCGCGACGCTAACGCCGCGCGACCAACGAAACGCCTCTTGCGTCAGCGCGACCGTCGGCTGAACCAGCGAAATCGAACTCGTCAGCCCGGCCAAGAAAAGCAAGCTAAAGAAGAGGAAACCGAAAAATTCGCCCCCCGGCGTCAAACCGAAAACGTTTGGCAAAACGACGAACCCCATCGCGAAAGAGCTGTCAAAACTCTCCGCCGCCGCGAAA
Source organism: Thermoguttaceae bacterium (assembly GCA_017549085.1). Classification (GTDB taxonomy): domain Bacteria; phylum Planctomycetota; class Planctomycetia; order Pirellulales; family Thermoguttaceae; genus RUG369. The sequence goes on along the minus strand of JAFYVO010000040.1, from coordinate 265 downwards.
CCGAAAAACATAATCGCCGCCGGAATCGTCATCAGTCCGCCGAGCGCGACTTCGCAGAACTCGTTCGCCGCGACCGCCGTCAACCCGGAGAGCGCAATATCGTCGTTCGGCTTAACGTAACTCGCGTAAGACGTAATCGCGCAAAGACATATCGACGTCGAGAAGAAAATTTGCGCCGTCGCCGCCAGCCAAACCTCCGGATTCGCCAACGCCGTCCAAACGCTCGTTTGACCGACGACCGCGCCGCTTTCGTCGAGCAAAGGGC
>JAFYVO010000396.1 GCA_017549085.1 Thermoguttaceae bacterium | reverse complement strand
TCGAAACGCCGGTCGTCCGCACGATCGCGAATCCGAAAGTGAAAGACGACCTCGGACGCGTCGCCCTGAAACGCGGCCCGGTCGTTTACTGCTTCGAACAAGTCGACAACCCGGGCGTTCGCGTCGATCGCATTATCCTCGCGAAAGACCCGCAATTCAAGATCGAAGAACGCGTTATCGCCGGGAACAACGTCAACGACGCGACGAAGAACAGCGCCGCCCGCAAAGTCGACGTTATCCTCGCGAAGGATTACGAAGGCCGAACGCTCGTCGCGATTCCGTACTGCGTTTGGGACAACCGCGCCGCCGGTAAAATGGCCGTTTGGGTTCGCCAAGTCGGCTTGACCGACGCGCCCGCCGCCGATTCCGAACTCGGCAAAGAAGCGAACTGGATCGACGCCGAAGGGCTGCCGATTCTGTACAAGCCGCTCGACGCGTCGCTCCTGACGGACGAAGTCCCGCAAATCGCCAATTCTCCGGAACTTACCGGTTCCTTCTTCACCGACGAACGCTCCCTCTTCGACGGCACGAACGCCGGGAACCCGAAACACTCCGGCGATCAAAACGTCCCGCGAGCGACGTGGTGGCCGCGCAAGGGCTCCAAAGAGTGGTTCCAAATGGAATACCCGAAAGCGCGTAAGTTCAAGAGCGCGACCCTTTACTGGTTCGACGACACGAAACAAAAAGGCGGTTGCGCGACTCCGAAATCGTGGAAACTGACGTACCAAACCGAAGACGGCGCCCCGTGGAAAGAAGTCGAAACGACCGACGCTTACTCGGTCGAGCGCGACAAGGAAATCGTCGTCAATTTCGCGGAAATCGAAGCGGTTCGCGTCCGCGTCGAAGTTCAACTTCAAGACGGTCTCTCCGGCGGCGTTCTGAAAATGGACTTCAAATAAGTTTTGACGCGTTAACGATTTAGCGTCTTAGCGACAAAGCGTCGGCGGTTTCTTTCAGGAGCCGTCGACGTTTTTTTATATCCCTGGGGAGCGAAGCGCCGCGCCCGGTAAACGCGACGCCCCCGGTTGACATTCGCGCCGTCGACGCTAAAATAAAAAAGACGGCGCGTTGGCGTTCGCCGCCGTTTTTCTAGTCGACTTTGAACAACCGAAACAACCGCAAACCGAGGAAACGAGGAAGTTATGACCGTCGAAAACGCGTCGCCGATCGATTGGGCTCTTTTTAAGGAAACGTTCGACGCCGCGCGAACGGTCGTCTTGACCGGGCACATCCGGCCGGACGGCGACGCGATCGGAAGCGTCGTCGCGTTTGGTCGCGCTCTAAAGTCGCTTGGCAAAACGGTTTTGCTCGTCAACGGGCACGCGGTTCCGCCGAATCTCGCGTTCCTTGACCCCGCGAACGAAGTCCGCAAATTTTCGGAGCTGACCGACGAAGAACGGGCGTTTATCGCGTCCGCCGACCTCCGCGTTTCGCTCGACACGAGCGCCTGGGCGCAACTCGGCGATTCCGGCGAACTCTTCAAGGCGCCCGGAAGCCTCAAAGCGGTGATCGACCACCACGCGAAGAGCGACCCCATCGGCGACCGACGTTTCGTCGACACGAGCGCCGATTCGACCGGAAGTATTGTCTTCCAAGCGGTTAAAGCGCTCGGCGTCGAGCTGACGCCGGAGATCGCGCTTCCGATTTTCGTCGCGATTTCGACCGACACCGGCTGGTTCCGCTTCGCGTCGACGAAAGCGGCGACTTTCCGTCGCATTGCGGAGCTGATCGACGCGGGCGTCGCGGTCGACTTCGTTTACAAGGTTCTTTACGAGCAAGAGTCGTTCGGGCGTTTGAAGCTGGTCGGCGCCGCGCTGACCCGTTGCGAACGTTTCCTCGACGGCAAGGGGATTCTTACGTCGTTGCGCCGCAAGGACTTCGACGACGCCGGAGCGCTTCCGTCGGACAGCGAAGACATTGTCAATATGGCGCTGCAAGTCGCGGGCGTCGAGGTCGCGGAAATCGCGATCGAGCAAACGGACGGAAGCGTTAAGTCGAGTTTCCGCAGTCGTTGCGCGCTCGACTGTTCGCAACTTGCGGCGGCGTTCGGAGGCGGCGGGCACAAAGCGGCGGCGGGCGCGACGTTCGACTGCGGGCTCGACGAAGCGTTGGCGCAAATGGCCGCGAAGACCGCCGAAATGTACGCGGCGCTCGGTTGAGCGTCGACGGTAAACGCCGCGTTGCAAAGGGTTGCGCGGTCTTGGCGTCGCGTTGAACGCTAAGCGACGCGTTATAAATATTGCGCAAGCGACCGACGCGGCGATTTTAACGGTTTTTTAAGACAAACAAAGGCGAGCGGAGGAAAACTCGATGAAGTTTGGCGTTGTAATCGGCGATATTACTAAGTTTGAGGCGGACGCGATCGTCAACGCGGCGAACCGAACGCTGCTCGGCGGAGGCGGCGTCGACGGCGCGATTCACCGCGCGGCGGGGCCGGAGCTGTTGGCCGAATGCGAAACGCTCGGCGGGTGCGAAACCGGCGAAGCGAAGATCACCGGCGGCTATCGCCTCCCGGCGACTTACGTAATTCACACGCCGGGGCCGGTTTACGAATCGTACAGGCCGGAGGAAGCGGCGCGGCTTTTGCGGAACTGTTACGAGAATTCGCTCAAAATCGCCGAAGAGCGCGGCCTGAAAACGGTCGGTTTTTCGTCGATTTCGACCGGAATTTACGCCTTCCCGTTGGACGACGCGGCGCGAATCGTCGCCGAAACCTTCCGCGACTTCGCGTCGCAAGCGAAGAGCGTCGAACGGGCGACGATGGTTTGCTTCGACGCAACGACCGCCGACGCGTACCGCCGAGCGTTCGCCGCGCTCGAAAATTAACGTCGCTTAAACGAAGAGCGCCAACTGTTTAACGATAAACGTTTAAACAAACGAACGAAGGGAGTCGACGTTTGGAAACGACGCAAATCTTTTTTGTCGCCGGTTTTTTCCTTTTCGCCGGGATTTTAGCGAGTAAAATTTCAACGATTTTGCGCGCGCCGACGCTTCTCGTCTTTTTGGCGGTCGGGATGCTCGCCGGGACGGACGGGTTCCTAAAGATTGAATTTGACGACTTTGCGCTCTCAAACTTTGTCGGTTCGTTGGCGCTGGCGTTCATTTTGTTTTCCGGCGGGTACGACACGGAGTGGAAGTCGGCGAAGCGCGTTCTTTTCCGGGGAACGCTTTTAGCTAGCCTTGGCGTTTTAGCGACGGCGGCGTTTCTCGGCTTTTTTATTCACTGGGCCTTGAAACTCCCGCTCGAATATTCGCTCCTTTGCGGGGCGGTCGTTTCCTCGACGGACGCGGCGGCGGTTTTCGCGATTTTCCGGTCGCGCGGGTTCGGCTTGAAGGGGAATCTGCGTCCGGCGTTGGAGTTCGAGTCTGGCGCAAACGACCCGATGGCGGCGTTTTTGACGCTCTTTATGATCGAGAAAATCGCGTCCGGCGACGCGTCGGCGTGGGGCTACTTGACGATTTTGCCGATGTTTTTGCTGAAAATGAGCGTCGGCGTCGCGGCGGGGCTCCTGATCGCAAAGGGCGCGGCGACGTTGTTTAAGCGTCTTCGGCTCGAGTTCGAGGGCCTGTATTACGTTTTCGGAATCGCGATCGTTTTCCTTCTGTACAGCTTGGCCGAGTTCGCGGGCGGCAACGGGTTTATGGCCTCTTACGTCGGCGGGATGGCGCTCGGGAATCGCCGCTTCCCGTACCGTTACGGCTTGGCGCGCTTTAACGACGGGATCGCGTGGTTGATGCAAGCGACCGTTTTCTTGATGTTAGGCTTGCTCGTAACGCCGTCGGAACTCGTCGCGACGATACCGTCCGGCTTGGCGGTCGCGGCGGCGTTACTTTTTGTCGCGCGTCCGTTGGCGGTCGAGTTGTGCCTCCTGGGGAGCCGTTGGACGCTGAAAGAGCGGTTGGCGCTCGATTGGGGCGGGTTCCGCGGCGCGGCGCCGATCGTGTTGGCGACCTTCCCGGCGATTTCCGGCGTCGAAGGGGCGCGGGAGTTGTTCAACCTCGTCTTTTTCGTCGTCTTGATTTCGATTTTCATTCAAGGGAAGACTTTCCCGTCCCTCGCGAAGCGGCTCGGCTTGGCGAGCGACGAACCGTTCCGCGTTCGGGCGCCCCTTGAATTTGAGGAGACCGGCGGCGGACACGGGCGTATGTACGAGTTCCCGATTTCCGCGGACGCGGCGAGCGTCGGCAAGTCGTTGGCGCAGCTGAGTTTACCGGGCGGAGCGCTCGTTTTGTTGATTCGGCGCGACAACCGCTTCGTCGTGCCGCGCGGCGAAACGGTCGTCGAAGCCGGGGACGATTTGCTCGTTTTTTACGACCCGATCGCGGCGCCGGAAATCGAGGAACTCCTGACGAAAACGAACGCCGACGTCGCGGCGGAGGAGGCGAAAGCGGCGGCGGTCGCTCGAGAACTCGCCGAAGCGAACGGAGAAACGACGGACGAAGAAACGTCGGAACCGTCGGCGACGTAAGCGTTTGCGACGCTTGTTAACGGGACGAACGAACGGCGGCGCTCGACGAAAAGAGCGTCGCCTTTTTTCGACGTTTAACCGTTACTCGATGTCGCGCAACACGACGCGAAAACCAAAACTCCAATCTTTTAAGTCGGCAGACACAAAACCTCGCGCCGCCGATCTTGCCGCCCAAGCCCCTTCGCGCCAACTCCCGCTGCGGAAGATTTTGTATCTTTCGCGCGGGAATTCTCGGGCGAGGCTTTCCTCGGTGGAATCGGGGAGTCGCCATTCAGCGAACAACTCCGGACACTCCGGAGAGTCTTCGTAAGCGGGATACCAATCGGCGACCCATTCCGAAATATTGCCGTGCATATCGTAAATGCCCCAAGCGTTCGGCGGGTAACTTCCGACCGGCGTCGGGCGTTCCAAGGTGAAACCGTCGTCGTCCCAAAGCGGCGCCGTCGGGCCGTAAGGCGAGCGACCGTTGCAGTTCGCTTTATCGGGGCTCCAAGTATCGCCCCAAAAGAAGGGCGTCGACGTTCCGGCGCGGCAGGCGTACTCCCATTCCGCCTCCCTAGGTAAGTCGAAGTAAAACGGCTCTTTAGCCTTGCGAAGTTTCTGCGACAGTTTGCGACAATAAATCGCGGCGGCGTTCCAAGAGACGTTGTCGATAGGGAACTCGCTCGTGTCGAGGTCGACGACGCGGTAGCGAAAACTTCCGGTCGAGCAAAACGCGGCGGGGTTGCGCTTTTTCGTCAACATAAATTGACGCTGTGTAACCGGCGTCGCGAGAATCCAAAACCCGCTTTTGATCGTTACTTCGCGAAGGACTTCGTTGCGATTGCGACTGCGTTCCGTTTCGGGGCTTCCCATCCAAAACTTTCCGGGCGGGGCCCAACGAAACGAGAACTCAACGTCTTCGACGAGAAGCGTTTTGACCGCTCCGGCGGGGCGCGTTTCGGCGGAATAGTTCATTGTCGGCGACTCCTTGTAATAAAGCGTGAAAAAGAAAAAACGGGAAACGACGGAGACGGCGGAAACGGTTTATTTCGAAGGGGTTGCGTCGCGCAAAACGACGCGAAACCCGGGGCCCTTCATATCCGGCCAAAGACTTGCTCGACACGCCGATCTCGCGAACCAGGCGGCGGTCGTGCAACAGCCGCCGCGCAGAACTCGAGCGTCTGGAAAACCGTGTTCCGTTTCTTTGCCGTCGTAACCGGCGTATAAGTTGGCGCACCATTCGTAGCAGT
>JAFYVO010000039.1 GCA_017549085.1 Thermoguttaceae bacterium | reverse complement strand
ACAAGCTTTTTCGCGCGGTCGAGCGCCCAAGCGGCGAAGCGCTTGGCGGCGCGGTTCGCGAGCGTCGTCAAGTTCCGCCTCGACAAGCGAAAGAAGCGACTCGGCCCGGCGACGGCGTTCGCGTTCCTCGAAAAGCGGGTTAAGTTCGCGGATTTCTTCGGATTCCATTGGAGGTCTCCTTTCAGGCGGCGCGTTTGAGTCGGGTTTCGAGTTTCTTCAATCGGTCGGCGACTTCCGTTTTCGAGCGATCGGTCGCGGCGGCGATTTCGGCGTCGGTCAGGCGGTCGGCCCAGCGGAGCGTTAGCAGGACGCGGTCGGCGGGCGCGATAAGCCGTTTCGCGCCCTCTATGTTTCTTGTTTCACTTTTCACTTTTCGTCCACCCTCCTAGATTGACGTTGGAGCGGCGTTTCGCTCCGTTTCGATTCAACGGTCGGATTCCTTTCCGACGCGCTTAAAACGCAAATTTCGACGTTTTCTCGCTTTACGCCTTGAACGGCGCGTTAATTTACATTGTTTACGTCAACTTTGCGGGCCGCTTTGCGATTCGACGAGTTTTTTCGCTCGTTCGAGCGCTTGCGCGGCGAGGCGTTTCGCGACGCGGTTTCCAAGCGCGGCAAGCCGACGAACGAGCGCGGTCGTTAAGCCCTTAACGCTTCCGCCGAGCAAGGTTCCGGCGACGACGGTTCCGAGCGAAGCGAAGAAAAGTTTCAGCGTCCAGCGGCGACGCTCCGCTTCGAACTTGGCGCGCAACTCTTCGACGCGTTCGTCGACGGCGCGCTCGATCCGCTCGGCGATTTGGTCGGCGACGCGTCCGCCCAACCCGCGCGACTCGGCGGACGCGGGCGGTTCGGATTCCGGCTTCGACTCCGGCGCCGGTTCCGGTTCGCGGCGGTCGCGGGCGCCGTCGAGGATTGGGAGTCCGACGTTTTCGCGAACCGGAGCGCGGTTTCTAAAATCTTCGCGCGACGCCGCCGGGCGCTCCGGGCCCGCGCTACCGCGCGAACTCGGTTTCGCCTCCCGTTGGTCGGTCGCGGTTGCGCTCAAAATCGGTTCTTCGGAAGCAGGGTCGGCGGCAATTGGAAAATCGGCGTTCGCGGCGGCGAAGTCGGTCGTTTCCAGGGTTGAGGGAATACCGTTTTGCGACGCGGCGAACGTCGGCGACGTCGCGAAAAACGCGGCCAACATTAGAGCGGTTAAGTCTTTGCGTTTCATCGGTTGCGTCCTCCTTGGGCGAGTAAAAACGCGTCGTTGGGCGAGTCGTCCGGCGACCAACGGGAGCGGAAACCGAGTTCGCGCGGCAGCGCGGGCCCGGAACCGCGCGGTCGGAATCGGCATTCGACGGCGCCGGGAGGAATCGGGTCGCCGAACGGCGCGGCGGCGGGAGCTCCGGGCGCGGCGGCTTCGTGCAGGTTCGCGACCGGAATCGCCCCGCCCTTCGAGTCGTCGCGGCCCCGTTCGCCGACGAGCCAAGTCAAGACGGCGACGAGAGTTAAGCGACCGTCGACGCGCTCCAAAACGCCGCTCCCCGATTGCCCCGGAACCGGCGGCGGCTGGAAGAGCGCGGTCGAGTCGTTCCAAAAGGAAACGATTTTGCCGCGCCAAGCCTGCGCGAACCGCCCGTCCGGACAGCCGCTCGACACGATGAACGCGTCGCGACTCGGCGTCGCGTCCGGCCCGCCGAGTCGGACGAACGGCGGCGCGATTCGGGCGAGTTCCGCCGGGTCGAGGGTGCAAAACGCGAAGTCGTATCCGCGCGAAGCGTCGTAAGCGCGCCACTTAACGGACGCGTCGACCGTTTCGAGAACGGAGTTCGTCCAAAAGTCGAGCCGCGCGGTTCCGCTCCGCCCGACGACGTGATAGTTGGTGAGGATCCAAGCGAGCCCGCCCGCGACGCCGACGAACGTCCCGCTTCCGGACGCGCCGGAAACTCGGACGCGACACGACGCCGCGTGCGCGTCGTCGAACGTTTCGGCGGTTCGGAAGGTCGGGCCGCCGACGTTGGAACCGTTTGCAAGCGCAAGACTTCGGAACGGATTGAACGCAAGCGACGCGGCGCACGCGGTCGCGGCGGTTTTCAAAAAGGCGCGGCGCTTCATTGGGGCGGCTCCTTGCAAGGGAAAAACTGAAAGACGTTTAGAACGCCGGGCGACGTTTCCGCCGTCCGACGTTGGAGGTTAGCGGCAAACCGGCGCGCACGGGAGCGGCGACGCGGTCGCGGTCGCGCAAGTTCCGGTCGAACAAGCGTTTCCGGCGCAAGCGTTCGAGCGGACGACGACCGCGACCGCGCGGTTCCGGGCCCGCGCTACCGCGCGAACACGGTTTCGGCGCTCCCGTTGGTCGCTAACGGTCGCGCTCAAACAAGTCGACCAAGCGCGGACTTTCTTCGCGCCGCCGACGTCGGCGCACGAACCGACGTCGACCGAGCAAAAACCGGACGCGCCGCCGACGCCGATTTCGCAACGCCCGCCTTTGCAAGCGGTTCCGACGTCGACGTTAATTTGGCAAACGCCGCCCGGACAAGCGGTCGCGACGCTCTCGGTCGCGACGCTCTCCCCGACCGGCCCGCAAACGGGCGCGGCGACCGGTTCGCAAGGCGACGGCGAATAAACCGGCGCGTCGGCGAGCGCGGCGCAAGGAACGGCGGCGGTCAAAAGGGCGAACAAAAGAGCGGAAAGTTTCTTCATTGTTGGTTTCCTTTCGGTCGGCCCGACTCGGCGCGACGCGTCAAGTCGGGCGATTGCGTTTGTTAATGGTCGGGTCAAGCGGTT
>JAFYVO010000395.1 GCA_017549085.1 Thermoguttaceae bacterium | reverse complement strand
CCGGCGTCCCGGTCGTCGGCCCTGACAAAGAACTCATCGGCGTCGTTACGAAGCGCGACCTTCGCTTCCTCGACAATTGGGAACTCCCCGTTTCCGACGTGATGACGAGCGAACACCTCGTCAAAGCGCGCGGGCACGTTACGCTCGAGCAAGCCGAGAAAATTTTGATGGAAAATAAGGTGGAGAAACTCCTCCTTGTGGACGATAATAATAAATTAACCGGGCTCATCACGATTCGCGACGTCGATATGATGCGCCGCTACCCGAACTCCTGCAAGGACGAAGAAGGTCGACTCCGCGTCGGCGCCGCCGCGGGCGTTCACGACTACGAACGCGTCGAGCGTTTGGTCGCCGAAGGGGCGGACTTCATCATCATCGACAGCGCGCACGGCCACTCGCTCAACGTCGTCGAAACGATCCGCAACGTCAAGAAACGTTGGGACGTCGACGTGATCGCCGGCAACGTCGCGACCGCCGAAGGGTGCAAAGCCCTGATCGACGCGGGCGCCGACGCGGTCAAAGTCGGGATCGGCCCCGGTTCGATCTGCACGACCCGCGTCGTTTCCGGCGTCGGCGTTCCGCAGATCACCGCGATCAGCCGCGCCGCGAAAGTCGCGCAAGACGCCGACGTTACGGTCATCGCCGACGGCGGTATCCGCTTCTCCGGCGACATTGTGAAAGCGTTGGCCGCCGGCGCGCGCGCCGTTATGTTGGGGAGCCTCTTCGCCGGTCTCGACGAAGCGCCGGGCGAAACGGTTCTTTACCAAGGCCGCACGTTCAAACTTTACCGCGGGATGGGGTCGATCGGCGCGATGCAACGCGGCTCGAGCGACCGTTACTTCCAAAAGGGGCAAGTCGTCGGAAAACTGGTTCCGGAAGGCGTCGAAGGGCGCGTTCCTTACCGCGGCGCGCTCAGCGATTACGTTTACCAACTCGTCGGCGGGATTCGCGCCGGGATGGGTTACTGCGGCGCCGAAACGATCGAAGACCTGCGCCAAAAGGCGAAATTCATTCGCATTTCGGCCGCGACGGTGCGCGAAAACCACCCGCACGACGTCGCGATCACGCACGAAGCCCCGAACTACAGCGGCGGCGACTGCTTCTAAGTCGTTCCGCAAAAACGGCGGCGAATCGGCGTCGTTTTAAAATCGAAAAGAGCGCGGCGAGTCTTCCCGAACTTGCCGCGCCGTCGAAGCCAAAATCGGGAGGCGGTTTCGGCCGCCGAACGTTCGACGTTTTAACCGGCGTCGAATGTTTTGACGCGCCGCGACGTTCAAGAGGAACGAATTCGCGGCAAGCGTCGACTTTTCGCAAAAATTACCGCGTCTTTTCAAGGATGAAAAGGCTCTTGTCGTTGAAGCAGGGAGGCTCCCAATGGTATTTCGTCGACTTTTCGGTCGAGCGCCGGCGATTTCGCGCTCGCTCGTTTCGTCTTGTTGCGCCGTCGCGGTTTTGAGCGGCGTCGCGTTCGCTCAACAATTTACGGCTCCGACCGAGGCGGAAAACCTCGACGCCCGTTTGGCGCGTTTCCTCTCCGACGACGAATCGACCGCCGCGACGCCGACCGACGGCGCGCGTTTTGTCAGTCCGAACGTCGCGACGCAAAAGTCCGCCGTTCCGACGGTTAAACCGGCGCCCGTCGAAAAATCGCCGATTCGTCAAACGAGCGCGACCTTCCAAAGCGTCAAACCGTCGCCGATTCGCCAAACGCAATACGCCGCCGCGCCGACCGCCGACGCGACCGCTCAACACGCGAATCCGCTGGGCGGAACCGACGCGCCTTACGTCGACGAATGCCCGGACCCGAACGATATGCCGTCGATTTTGGACGTTCCGTACAAAGTCGTTCCGAAACCGGGGCTCTTCCCGGAACGTTGCCCGCTTCCGGAAGACGATTACGTCCGCAAGGCGCCGACGCCGATCGAGTTCACTTGGAAAGCGTCGTCGTTGTGCTACAAACCGCTTTACTTTGAAGACCCGCAACTCGAACGACACGGCCACTACTGCCATCCGTTGCTGGTTCCGTTCACCGCGCGCGCTCGTTTCCTGCTGACGATTCCGGTTTTGCCCTACTTGATGGGCGTTTACCCGCCGAACGAATGCATTTACGACCTCGGGCACTACCGTCCGGGCGACTGCGCGCCGAACATCTTGAACCCGGTTCCGATTTCGTTGCGCGGCGGTTTGATGCAAGCCGGAGCCGTCGTCGGCGCCGCGGCGATCATCCCGTAAAGTCGCGAGAGTCGCCGACTTAAAACCGAAAACGCCGTTCGAGTTTTCCGCTCGAACGGCGTTTTTTCGTCGTTTTTCGCCGGTGCGTTCGCGCCGATTAACGCGCCGTTTCGTTCGTTTGCGGCGGCGTTAAGGAACGCAAATACTCGACGATCGCCGCGCCCGCTTCCTCCGTCGACCAAACCCAATGATGCTCGACGTCGTCCTGCGCGACAAACTCGGCGCCCTTCGGAAACGCCTTCGCCAATCGTTCGGAACTCGCAAACGGAACAAGCGCGTCGGGCCGAGTCGCCAAAATCAACGGGCGAACGTCGACCTTTTTGGCGAACTTAACCGCCTCCATTCGATAAGGAACCGCCAACCGCGTCGGGCCGTAAAAAATCGGCGCGAAGTTATTAAAAAGGTCGAACCCGTCCGCGTAAGGCGCCGCCAAAATCAGCCCGGCGACTTCCCGCTCCGACGCGACGTAAGAAGCGACACCGGTTCCCAAGCTGAACCCGAAAACGACGATTCGCCGCCCCGGAAACGCTTTTACGGTCGCGTCGTAAGCGGCCAAACCGAACGCTTTAAGCGTCCGCGCCGACGGTTTGCCTCCGCTCTCGCCGTATCCCGGATAGTCGCAACAAACGAAGTCGAACCCGGCGAGCGGGCCCGGTTTCCGAACGACGTCGCGCGTTCGCGCCGCCGAGTTGCCGCCGTTCCCTTCAAAATAAAGGACGACCGGCGGTTCCTTTTCCGGCGCGCCCCCGCTCTCCGCCCGAGCAAGCGCCGCCCAACCGAAAATTTCGGTTCCGTCGACGAGCGTCGTTCGCATCGGCTCGACGTTCCCAGTCTCCTCCGCGATTCGCGTCAACTCGGCCCGCGCGCCCGGGTCGTCGTTCGGATGAAACAGCATACGCGGCGCGATCGTTCGAACGCCGACGTTAAACATCGCGAACGCCGTCGCCGCCGCGAGCAAAACGACCGCGACGCGTTTCCGCCGACGTTTCGTTCCCGACGCTTGAACCGTTTCCGCCGTCTCTTCCGTCTTTACCGCTTCCATCATTTCCCCCAATCTTTCCCGTCGCCGATTTCGCTAAATTTGTCCGCGACGAACCAACGCGCTTTGTAAAACCTTGCGCCGTCGAGCGTTCCGACCGGCGTTCCGGCTTCGTTGCCCCAAGTCGGGCTCGGCGTCCACCACTCTTCGACCGGAAGCAAGGTCATCGGCAGCGTTCCGTTCGGCGTTAACGAAACGCTTTTAACGCCGTGTCCGTCCGCGCCGCGCGCTTCGTAAACGTCGAAAAACTCGCGTTTTTCCGGATCGAAAACGGCGACGCCCGCTCCGGTCGAAACCAACGCGTCGAAACCGGGCGCCGCGTAAAGGTCGTGTCCGCCGCGAGCGAGCCCCGGCAGTTTCGCGCGCCAAATCTCCTTCAACGCCGGCTTTTCCTTCGTTCCGACGTACTCGAATTCGACGATTTCCGCGCCGCCCAACGCCCAAAGAACGCGGCGCTTCGCGTCCCAAACGACGCCGTGCCCGCCTTTAAGTTCGTATTCCGCCGCGACCGGAGTCGGCCCCGTCGCGCTCGGAGCGTTCGGACCGCTCGCCGCGTCCGGAACGGCGAAAAGTTTGATTCGCGCGCCGGTACTCGAGATCGCGACGACGTTCCCGTCCGGCAAAACCGCCGCCGAGTGCGGATTGCCGCCGATATGTCCGTAAAAAAGCGTCGCTTTGTCGGCGACTCGAACGAGCGCGACCCCGCCCCCCGACGCGGCGATCAGAACGCAACGGTCGCCGTACGCCGGTTTGCACTCGCTGACGTTGTTGAACCAACCGCGATGAGCCGCCGCGACCTCCGGCGCTTCCGCCGCGCTCCAATACCAACGGAGCGACGCCGGGTCGTTCCAGTCGGAGTCCGCCTTAAAAATAACGGCGCGCGGCTTCTTTTGCTCCGCGCCGAGAACGTCGAGCCCGGTTCGCGCCGGAATCTCGAACGGCTTGCCGAACCTCGCCTTCAAAACGTCGACCAACTCGGCGGCGCTCTTCAACGACTTTTCGCTTAAAATCGCGCTCCCATCCTCGGCCAACGCCAACGTTCCGACGCCCAACGCGCCGGCGACGCTCAAAACGCAAAACGCTCGACGACTCAAAACCAACGCCGCTCTTTTTTTCATCCCTTAATCTCCTTTTCTCAAAACCGACGCGCCCTTCGCGTCCCCTCCATTATACCGAATCAAACGCCGAAAAAAAAGCGACCGCCCCGCAAAATCGCCGCAAAAACGAATTTTTTGTCCTCGACGGCTTAAAAAATCGGGCCGCGATTCCCCCTTGCGTCGACGCGGCTTTTTTGGTATCGTTCGCAAGTCGAGCCGCCGAATCAAGCCCGGCTTTCCTTATTTCCCCATCGCCGCTCCTCCCCGCAGTTTACCCAAACTCCAATGAAAAAACGCCGCCGTCAATTTTACCGCCGCCCGCGAACCGTCGAAGAAGTCGGCGGCGACGGTCAAGACTCGTTCCTCGACGTCGTTTCGAACCTCGTCGGCGTTTTAATCATCCTCGTAATGATCGCCGGAACGCGGGCGCGCAACGTCGCCGCCGACGCCGCGCTCGAACAAGCCGACAAGTCGCCGTCCGAAAGCGCCGTTTACGTCGCCGCCGCGAAAACGTTCGACGAAACGCGTCAAAACGTCGTTCGACTCCAAACCGAAACGGAAGACCTCAACGCTCGCGCGCTCGACGTCGAACGCCAAGCCGTCGCCGCGGAAAGCGAATACCGCGCCGCTTTTCAAGCGTTCGCCGAAATCGACGCCGAAATCGAACTCGCGTCGCAACGGCGCGGCGCGGCGGATAAAATCGCGTTCGATCTCAAAAGCGAAATTTTCGAAAAAGAGAAACGACGCGACGACCTGCGCCAAGAAAACAGCGCGCTCGTCGCCTCCTGCAGAGAGCAGGGAGGCCTGCTTGACGTGCCCGAGAACCGTCAGGAGGACCGGGAGACGTCACCTTCCGTCTTCTTCCGGATCCGTTACTTCTTCTCGGAGACGGCATCCCGTATCGGCTCATTCTTCTCCGCCAACAGAAAGCCCCTCGTTTTCACGGCCGGCAGCATCGCGGCCATTCTGGTCTTTACCCTGATCTCGGGATACCTGGTATGCTATGACGTCCACTT
>JAFYVO010000394.1 GCA_017549085.1 Thermoguttaceae bacterium | reverse complement strand
TTTATGTTGCCAAGCGGCTTCGATTTCCGAAACGGAATACGAACGGTCGTCGAGCGGAATCGTTCCGTCGAGGAAATACGGCGCCGAAAAACTTCCGCCGAGCCCGCGCGTTCGGAAGCGTTGCGTCGAATCGTCGGCGCCGGGCGCGACCCAATAATAACTCCCGCCGAGATGCAACAGTTCGTCCAAAAGTCCGTCTTCGCCCTCTTCATAAATCGGAAGCCCCGAAAGCCGCGCGTTCAAGACGAGCCCCGGGTTGTCATCGAACGTCCCATAAGGCTCGACATTAAACGACTTCGGAATAAACGCGCCGGTAAAAAGTCGAACGCGGTCGTCGAGGCCGTGTCGCGTCGAACCGATCCCAAGGCGGCGGCTCAAGCGGAAAATCGACGCGTTTTCGTCGACCGTCGCGTACTGCGTGTCGTAAAGAATCGTCATCGACTCGATACCGGACTCGACGTGAAACTGGCCGATTCGAACGTCGCCAAAGTACCGCGTGTCGTTGCAACGGAGGTAAAAGTCGTAAATCTTCACCTTTTCGGCGACGGCGAGGCAAAACATATACTCAAGATTGCCGTATCCGGAACCGCGCAAGGCCAAACAAATGTCGCGCAGGCGCCAAGTATTCGACGTTTCGCCGTAAAAATCGGTAAAATCGGCGTCGGCGGAGGTCAACGTCGCGTCGGCGACCGCCCGTCCGCTAAAACGCAAGTTGAACGGAGCGTTCGGATCGGCTTTTTTCGCCGCCGCTTCTTTCGCTTGCGCGTTTTCAAAATCGACTTTAAGCGCCGCCGTTTCTTCGCGCAACGCCGCCAACTCGGCTCGCAACGCCGCCGTTTCGTCCGCCAACGCGCCAAAATCGTCGCCGCTAATCCCGCCCGCAAAACCGACGGAAGCGTTTACTTCGTCGCCGTTTACGTCGTCTTCCCCCACTTCGTCGATTAACTCGCCGTTTTCGTCCGTCGTCAAAACGCCAACCGAACTATCGACCGCGCGCCAACCGTCCAAACCGTCGACGGCGTAAACGCCGTTCGCCGCGCCGCCGAGCGAACCGATCAGAACGCTCGCGACGACCTTTTTCCATCCTAGAAGTCTCATCCGCAATCCTTCGCGATAAATTTTCAGGCCGACGCCCGAAAGAATCCTTATACTTACATCGAGAAAAAAATGCGGAAAGATAAATTTTTTCGCTAAAAAATTAAGACTTTAAGATAAGAAACGACAAAATTATTTTTCGTCCGGCGCGTCGAAATTTTCGCCGTTATTTTTTAACGCTCTTAAGAAAAGAATATCGACAAGAGAAAGAAAAAAGCGTCGTCGTTTGATTCCTAAACGGCGACGCGATTCGGGTTTGCGGCGTTAATCCGCCTCTTTCGTCAGCGAATAAGCGGCGATTTTCCGGTCGAGCGTCGTTCGTTCGACGCCGAGCGCCTTCGCGGCGCGGCTTTTATTCCACGAGAAATACGTTAACGTTTCAAGAACAAGTTTTCGCTCCATTTCTTTCAACGTTATCGGCTCAAACGGCGCGTTTTCCGGCGCGCCGCCCCTTTTTTGACCGTCGCCAACGACCGGCGGTTCGACAACGCCGAGCGCCGACGTCAGCAAGTCGGCCTTTTCGACGGTCGGCGGGTTCCCCATCAGGACGGCGCGCTCGACGATATTCTTCAACTCGCGCACATTCCCGGGCCAAGGATAGGCGTTGAGCGTCGCTCGGGCTTCCGGCGAAAATCCGAGATAACGCCGCCCGGTCTCTTGCGAAAATTTGTCAAGAAAATAATCGGCCAACGCGTCGACGTCGCCGGTTCGCTCGCGCAACGGCGGCACGACGATCTCCAAAACGCGCAACCGGAAATATAAATCGCGACGAAAACGCCCGGCGACGACCTCTTCCTCCAAGTTGCGATTCGTCGCGGCGACGACCCGAACGTCGACCGAAATCGGCTTGTTCCCGCCGACCCGCTCGAACGACGCGCCCTCTAAAACGCGCAAAAAAGCGGCTTGCAACGCCGGATTCATCTCCGCGATCTCGTCGAGAAAAATCGTTCCGCCGTCCGCCGCCTCGAACTTGCCGATCTTCGTCTCGCTCGCGCCGGTGAAAGCGCCCTTCTCGTGTCCGAAGAGTTCGCTCGTCAAAAGACTTTCGGAAAACGCCGCGCAATTCAAACAGATCATCGGGCCGAATCGCCGCGCGCTCTTCTCGTGCGCCGCCCGCGCGACCAACTCCTTCCCGACGCCGCTTTCGCCGCGGATTAAGACGGTCGCCTTCGACCGCGCCGCCCGTTCGACCGCCGACTCGACCGCTCGAATCGCGTCCGAAACGCCGATCATCTCGATATTTTGCCCAAGCAGGCTCCGCAATCGGCGGTTTTCCGTTCGTTCGCGGCTCAAATAAGCGGTCAACTCGTTTTGGCGGTCGAAAAAGTTTTGCGTCGACAGAATCTCCGACGGAGCGTCGCGCCGCTCGCCGCTCGCTTCGAAGGTTCGCGCCGCCTCGACGAGGAGGGTTTCGCGCCCAATTTGAATTTTGGAACCGATCAAGATTTCCGCTTCGCCGTCGACCGCTCGCCCGTCGACCGTCGTTCCGTTGCGGCTCTTCAAATCGCGCAAAAACCAACGGTCGTCCCGAAATTCGATCGTCGCGTGAAACCGACTGCACCGGTCATCGTTCAAAACGACGGCATTTTCGAACGCGCGGCCAATCGTCGTCGGTCGATTTTTGCGCAAAAAGAAGGCGACCGACGGCGCGCCGTTCCTAAAACAGATCAGCTCGAGATTTTGAGTCGAATATTCCAACGCGCCGCCCGCTTTCCGTCAAAACGCGCGGTTTCGCTCCGCGCTCGTTCTTAAAACCGCCCCTCAAATCGCGTTAATCCGCAAACTCGCGCCGTTCAACGTTCCTTGAACGCTCGCTCGTTCCCGCTTTTCAAGCGCT
>JAFYVO010000393.1 GCA_017549085.1 Thermoguttaceae bacterium | reverse complement strand
GAAGCTGCGAAGGTTGCGGAAAATGGTAAAAACGGCAAAAACGGCGAGGTTGAGAAGAAACGGCGGTTTCGGCGAACGCGGCGCTTTGCGCGTTTTCTCGGACGCGTCTTTTTCGGCGGCGAATACCGGCAATATTGGACGGCGGCGTTTTGTTTTTGGGCGGCGACGGTCGTTTGGATTTCTTATACGCATCCGGCGACGACGGTATGTTGGTTGGCCGCGGCGGCGTATTTGGCGGTTTATTTCCCTCTTTTTGTCGCGATAACTCGGGCGTTGACCGGGGAAGCGGGGGCGCAAAACGTCGCGACGGCGCCGGAAAATGGGCAAAACGGGGAGAATGGCGGGACGGCGAGGGCGACGCAAGTCGCGCAAGGAGCGGAAACAGCGGCGAACGGGAAAGCGGCGCCGGCGTTGACCCTTAAAGTTCGGCAAACGACGCAAGTTGCGCGGGAAGCGGAAACGGCGCAAAGTAGACGGGTTGCGCAAGGAACGGAGACGGCGCAAAATCGGCGAACGACGAAACGGTTCGCGCTTCCGCTTTGGTTGGCGGCGCCGGTCGCTTGGACGGCGGTCGAGTGGTTGCGCAACCGCGTCCTCGGCGGTTTTTCCTTCGCGGGGCTCTCGCATTCCCTTTACGACTTTCCCCAATTTATCCAAATTGCCGAACCGTTCGGCGAATACGGCGTCGGCGCGGCGATCGTCGCGATCGGGACGCTTCTCGGGACGGCGGTCGCGGCGGGGGGGACGGGGATTTGCGCAAATAGGAGGGAATCGGCGGACGGCAAAGAAACGGCAAACGACGTAAAACGGCGCGAGTTTAGCGGCGCGAAATGGGGGCGCGTCGCGATTTTGGTCGGGGGCGCGGTCGCGATTTTCGGCGGCGTCGTCGGGTTCGGCGTTCGGCGGCTCGAATTTTTCGACGCGGCGGAGCGGTCGGCGGTCGCTTCGGGCGCGGTTCCTTGCCGGGTCGCGCTCCTGCAAGACGGGACGACGTACCGCTTCCCGGTTCCCGATTGGCAAAATACGCAGGTTGCGGAAACTTATCTGGCGTTGGCGGCGGAGGCGGCGCGTTCCGAAACGCCGTTCGACGTCGTCGTTTGGCCGGAAAGTTGCTTCGACGTCTTTTGGGACGAGTATACGGAGACAAAATCGGCAAAAAGGAGAAGCGGCGAAGTTTCGGCGGTTGAGACAAATGAGGAAAGATCGGCGAACTCGGCGAAGGAAGTCAAGCGCGTCCTACGGGAGGAAAAGTCGCGGGCCCTCGCGCGGTCGCGACGCGACGCGGCTCGGTTGACGGAACGGCTCGGCGCGTCGGCGATTTTGGGGACGACCGCGCTCGTCGTCCATATCGACGCTCGGGACGAAACGACCGTTTTTAACGCCGCCGTCTTCGCGCCGCGTCTCGATTCGACGACCGTCGCGGCGCTTGGGGAGGAATACGGCGACTTTAACGAGAATGTTTCGACGAAAGAAGCGGAGGAAGCGGGGAAAGAGGAAAGTTGGGGGAAATACGTCGACTGGAAAACGCCCGCCTCGACCGCGCCGAACGATCAGAATCCGGCGATTTTCCGCCTTTACGGGAAGCGTCGACTCGTTATTTGCGGCGAATATATCCCCGGCGCCGACCTGCTCCCCGATTGGTTCCCGTTGAAGGCGGTTTGCGCCGATTTTTCGCTCGCTCGCGGCGCCGGGCCGGTCGTTTTTCCGGTCGTTCGACGCGGCGGAACGGCGGGAAACGACGAAGTTGAAGGAATTGGCGGGGTTGGCAAGATTGGCGAGATTAGCGAAATTGGCGAAGCCGAGCGAAACGGGAAGGGCGGCGAAGTTAATGAGAACGGCGAAACTGGGCGAAACGGGCCGCTCCTTTTCGCGCCGCACATCTGTTTTGAAAGCTCGATTCCGCATTACGTCAAAGAGCAGGTTCGCGAGTTGACCGCGGCGGGCGCGGAGCCGGACGTTTTGGTTTGCCTCTCGAACGACGGTTGGTTCCGCAACGGTTCGCAGACGGACGGGCACCTCGCGACGCAAGTTTTCCGCGCCGTCGAGAATCGCAAGCCGGTCGTCGCGGCGACGCACGGCGGTTTTTCGGCGCATATCGACCAAGCGGGGCGGGTTCGGAGTCGCGGCGCTCGGGGCGGAACGGAGGTCGTAGCGGCGGAAGTCTTGCCCGTCGATTGCGAACGACTCGGGCGAACGGCGCTCCTCGGCGGGCGCGACTTCGCGGAAACGCTTGCGCTCGGCTGTCTCGTTCTCGGCTTGGGCGCGTTGGCGCGTCGGCGTTTCGGCCCTAAATAACATTATTATCGGAAATATTGTCGAAAACCGAAGGGAAACGCGTCGCCGGCGTTAAGACGGAGGGAATAGGCTGTTGAAGCAAAGACGTTGTTCGCGGAAATTTTTCCACATTTTTTGCTATTGTGGTGAAATTGTGACGCAAAAGACTTGCGCGACGTTCTCTTTGACGTTATATTATTGTTAGGTTGAGATTGAGAAAACGAAAACGGCGCGTTACGACGTCGGTTTTTGTTTCGTCCTTATTCTTGCCGCTCTTTTTATCGTTGTAAACGACGCGATTTTTTCGCGTTGAAGATATTTCCATTTTTTATTTTTCGATACAAGGGTTGCAAAATGAAAGCGAACGTTTTGGGAACGGGACGTAAAAGCGGTTTTACGCTCGTCGAATTGTTGGTCGTTATCGCGATTATCGGGATTTTGATCGGCTTGCTTTTGCCGGCGGTTCAAGCGGCTCGCGAAGCGGCGCGTCGCATGCAATGCACGAACAACTTGAAGCAATTGGCGTTGGCTTGCCAAACCTACGCAGACCAAAACCAAGACCGTTTCCCGATGGCGATGCTCGTTCTGAATCCGAACAGCGCCGACGGGGACTGCGACCGTTTCTCTTGGCACGCTCGCACGCTGCCGTTCATCGAACAAGCGGCGCTCTACAGCGGTTTGGCCTTCACCGGCACCGGCAAAGGTTACAATAACAACGCCGACACGACGCGCGTCAACGGACAGTCGAAAGCCGACAACCCGGGCCACTACGAATACCGCACCGCGCTGATTTCCGCGCACCAATGCCCGAGCGAACAGCAAGCGATCGGCGAAGCGTCGGCGGAAAACTGGTGCCACCGTCGTTCCTGCTACGTCGTCAACCTCGGGAACTCCAACTTCCGCAAGGACGAAGTCGTCAACTGGGACGGTCGCGAATCGTACAAGTCGAAGAAAGCGCCGTTCACCCACAACGAAGCGGTCAAATTGGCGGCGATCACCGACGGAACCTCGAACACGCTCTGCATGTCCGAAGCGGTCGTCAACCCGAACACCAGCGGTTATAAAGGGAACTACGGTTGCGTCATCTTCTCGAACGGCGCCGGGTTCACCACCTACAACGGCCCGAACACGACCGCGTCGACCGACCACGGCCGCGCCGGTTGGGATATGAACGACTTTAACCCGCCCTTCCCGCACCACGGCGCCGGCAACTGGTTCGGCGCGACCTTCCCGGCGAAGTCCCACCACTCCGGCGGCGTCAACGCCTCGATGTGCGACGGTTCCGTCCGTTACTTCAGCGACACCGTCAACCTGCAAACTTGGCGCGCTCTTTCGACGTCCGACGGCGGCGAAACGAATCTCAACTGAGTTTAGCGACGTTTGAATAAAATCGCGCTCCGGCCGCCTTTGCGCTTGAAAAAGTCGCTGCGGAGCGGGGCGCGTTGCAAAATCTCGACGAAGAAAGGAGATTTTAATATGTTGAAAGCGAGTTGGAAAGCGGTTTTTGCGACGACGTTGGCGCTCTGCTGCGTCGCCTTCTGCGGTTGCGAGCCGAAAGACGGCTTCACGGCGGTTAAGGGGACGGTTACCTTCGACGGCGAACCGGTGAAAGAAGGTTACATTACTTTCGCGCCGAAGGGAGGGGCCGGGACGACTTCCGGCGCTCAAATCGTCGACGGCAAGTACGAAGCGCGCGTCACGCCGGGAACGCTCGGCGTCGCGATCACGGCGGACAAAAAGGAAAAGATCGAAAACCCGACGCAAGAACAAATCGAACGCGGAATGGACGTAATTTCCGTCAGCTATATCCCGACGAAATACAACACTCAATCGACGCTCGAAGCGACGGTCGCCGAAGGGCAAAAAGACCCGATTAACTTCGAATTGACGAGCGAAGAATGATTTTCGGCGTTTGAATCGACGAAACAAACGCGCCCCGACGGCGAAACGTTGGAGCGCGTTTTTTGTTAGCGTTGGACGGCGGCGATGAAAACGGCTTTTTTGGTAAATTTCGTCGCCGGTTTCTTGCGTTCGCGGCGCCGATTTGGTACAATATCGGGAAAGCGCGTCGTTTGCGGTCGACCGTCGGCGGCGCGGGGCAAAGTTTAGGCTTTATCGCATTGAGAGAGCGTCGAAATGAAAACGAATCGCAGAGAATTTATCGGGGCGGCGGCTTTTTTTAGCGTCGCGGGACTTTTGGGCGCGAACGCGCAAAACGCCGGCGCCGCGCAACTGGCGAACTTGCTGGAAGTCGCCGGTTCCGACCCGGACGGCGAAGTCGGGAAGCCGTATCGCGGTTGGCAAGAGGGGGAATACGACCTCAACTTCATTCACACCGGCGTCGGCGAAAGCTGCTTCCAAATCTGCCCGGACGGCACGACGATTTTGACCGACGCGGGCGACCGCGACGCGGCGTCGTATAAGGATAAAGTCGCGATCAAGCCGAACGAATCGCGCCGCCCGGGCGAGTGGATCGCTCGTTACATCGGTCGCGCCAAGCCGGGGATCGAGAAGATCGACTACGTCGTCGCGTCGCACTTCCACGACGACCACATCGGAAGCTGGCGCGTCGGCGTCGGCGTCGCCGAGGGGCGCGGCGATTACCAAATCAGCGGGTTCACGCAAGTCGCCGAATATTACTCGTTTGGCGCGGCGTTCGACCGCGGTTACCCGGATTACAAACAACCGATCGACAAAGCGCCGCGCGACCGCGAAAACTGGCGCAAGTTCCTCGATTACAAAGAAAAGAACGACGGTCTCAAGCGCGAAGCGTTCGTCGTCGGCGCGCTCGACCAAATTAAGTTGGTCAACGAACCGGAAAAATACGACTTCCACGTTCGCAACATTTGCCGCAACGGCGTCGTTTGGACCGGTCAAGGCGAGGAAACGGTCGACTATTACGCGAAAAACCCGAAAAATACGGCGGGTTCGATTAACGAAAACACCTGCAGTTTGGCGACCGTTACGTCGTTCGGGCCGTTCCGTTTCTTCAGCGGCGGCGACGTCAGCTGCCCGCTCCTCGACGAAGACGGCAAACCGGTCGACTACGAAGGGGAAGTCGGACGCGCGGCCGGGCCGGTCGACGTCTGCAAGTCGAACCACCACTCGTATAAAGACGCGATGTCGCCGGGCTTCGTTAAAGCGACGCAGCCGCGAGTTTACGTTACCTGCGTTTGGGACCGTTGGCACCTGCAAAACAACACCGCGTCGGCGATGACCGACGAAGCGTCGTATCCGGGCGACCGCTTGATCTGTCCGACGACGATTCACCCGGGGAACGCTCCGATGATGGAAGGAAAGCCTTGGCTCAAAAAACTCGTCGAGCGCACCGGCACCGTCGTCGTGAAGGTTTACGACGGCGGCAAAAAGTACAAGGTGTACTACCTGACCGCCGAAGACGAAAGTATGACCGTTACCGCGGTTTACGGCCCGTTCGACTCGCGCGGCGCCGTTTGAGCGAAAGCGGAAAAACGACCGATTGAACGAAAACGGCGGCGCTTTGTCGCGTTCGGAGCGCCGCGTTCGATCGTCCGGTTTAAAGGAGGTTAAACGTTGAAACGACTTGCGTTAGCGCTGGCGTTCTTCGCTTGCGTTTGTTTCGGAACGTCGCGACTTTACGCCGAAACGGCGGGCGGTTGGGTTAAGCATCCGGCGAACCCGGTTCTCGGCGGCGATTTGGGCGTTTGCTTTGACGTAACGCTTCTCAAAGAAGGCGATACGTATAAGATGTGGTTCTCGTGGCGGACGAAAGAATCGATCGGCTATACGGAGAGTCGCGACGGCGTGAAGTGGTCGAAACCGCGCGTCGTTTTGGCGCCCGACCCGAATTGCGGTTGGCAAATTCGCGTCAACCGAGCGTCCG
>JAFYVO010000392.1 GCA_017549085.1 Thermoguttaceae bacterium | reverse complement strand
CTACACCAATTGCTTTCTCTGTAAGTGGAAAAGTGTGGGTTAATAACCATGCACATGTTGTTCGTTTTAAAGAAATGAGTATGCAGAAATACATTGAAGTGTATTTTTCATTAATTGACAAAATTGACGAACTCACCCCCGGCGACTCCATCGTCGCGACCAAATCGCTGTCGATGGCCGAGGAGTATTTGCGCGATCATTTCCCGAAATTCCCGGTGATGCCCGGCGTGTTGATGATCGAAGCGATGACGCAAGCGTCCGCTTGGCTCGTGCGCGTCGGCGAAAACTTCGCGCACAGCGTCGTCGTGTTGAAAGAAACGAAAAACGTCAAATTCGGGCAATTTTTGCAACCGGGTCAAACGCTCGTCGTTACGTCGAAAATCGTTTCCGACACGGAGAACGAAACGGTCGTTAAAGCCCAAGGCGCGATCGAGGGGCAAGTTCGCATCCGCGCTCAACTGACGCTCGCGAAATACAACTTGGCCGACCGTTCGCCGCATCGGGCGTGTTTCGACGCGAAAATCGTCGGTCGTTTGAAAGAAGAACTCGCGCTCCTTTGGCCCGACATGCCGAATCCGCTCGCCGACTGAGCGCCGCGTCGTTAGGCGCAAACGCGCCCGACGTTTTATCAATTAACTCGTTTTCGAGCGTTCCCTTGCGGCGCTCGTTCCACTATTATTAATTAAGGAGAGCCTTCAATGGCGACGAAAGAAGAAATTTTGGCCGCGGTCACGGAAGTTTTGGTCGATTCGTTGGCCGTCGACGAAGAAGAAGTTACGATGGAAGCGACGCTGGTCGACGACCTTGGCGCCGAATCGATCGACTTGCTCGAAATCGTCTTCAACCTCGAAAAAGCGTTCGACGTCAAAATCGACCGCAGCGAACTCATTCCGGAAGACCTCTTCTCGAACGCGGAATACGTCGTCGACGGCAAACTCACCCCGGCCGGTCTCGCGATTCTTGAAGAACGCCTCCCGAACGCGAACCTCGACGCTTTCAAACAAAACCCGATGGTTCAAAACATCGCGAAAATCTTGACCGTCGCCGATTTGTGCGGCGTCGTCGAACAAAAATTGGCCTAATTCGGTCAAAGTTCGAAACCCCTTAAATCCCGGTTCGCCCTTTCGTTCTCGACGGGCGAACCGAGATTTTGCGCGTTTAGCCCACCTCGCCTAAATTCGTCAGCGCGTCGGACGCCGTCCTAGAAACGACGAGCGCGTCCCGGCGAAAATCGAATTGTCGCGACCAAAATAACAAGCGAACACAACGCATGAACTGGTACTGGATCGATCGGTTTACCGTCTTCGAAAGCGGAAAAAGAGCTTGCGCCCTCAAAACGATCACGCGAGCGGAAGGTCATTTGCGCGACCATTTTCCCTTCCACCCGATCGCGCCCGCCTCGCTGATCGTCGAAGGCTTGGCGCAAACCGCCGGACTGATGGTCAACGAAGCCACCCGTTTCGAGAAAAAAGTCGTTCTCGGTAAAATTCCGAAGTTGACGTTCTTCGAAACCGAAATCACCCCCGGCGACGTCCTCGAATATGAAGCGGTCGCCGACTATATCAACGAAGAAGGCTCGATGGCGACCGTCGCCGTTCGTCGCGGCGGCGAGAAAATCGCCGAAGGCGTTCTCGTTTTCGCGCACCTCGGCAACGAATTCAACAACAAACGTCAGTTTGCCGAAGGAGACCTCGAAGACCTCGTGCGCGCTTACGGTATGTACGACGTCGGAGTCGACGCCGACGGCCAACCCCTTCGCGATCCGTCCCTCGTTTAATCCCCTTTAAGCGCCGGGCGTTCGCCGCTCTAACGCGACGCGCCGACGCAATAGCTTCCTTTGCCCCTAAATTCGTTCCCGACGTCCTCCGTCGAGCGAACGTTAAGATTTGTTATAAAAGGATCTCCATCGTATGAATCGTCGAGTTGTCGTTACGGGTATTGGTCTGGTTACGCCGCTGGGCGCCGACGTTGAAACGGTTTGGAGCCGTTTGCTTAACGGCGAATCGGGCGTCGGTCGCATCACCTTGTTCGACGCGTCGAATTTCGCGACGCAAATCGCCGCCGAAGTCAAAGATTGGGACATTTCCGATATCGGCGAAAATCCGGACGACTGGAAACTTCAAGACCGTCATACGAAGTTCGCCGTCGGCGCGGGTTACAAAGCGATGAAGGACGCCGGCCTCCTCGGCGACGACGGGACGAACCTTGATCCGGAACGTTTCGGCGTTTACACCGGCGCCGGCGAAGGCGCTCAAAACTTCGACGATTTCGCCGCGATGATGCTCGCCGGTCTCGACGAAAACGGCGAACTCGACGAAGCGAAATTCATCGAAAAGGGGCTTGAAATCCTCAATCCGGTTCGCGAACTCGAACAAGAGCCGAATATGCCCGCCGCGCACTTGGCCGCTTACTTCGGCGCCAAGGGCCCGAACGTCAACTGCCTCACCGCCTGCGCCGCGAGCGCGCAAGCGATCGGCGAAGCGGTCGAACTCATCCGTCGCGACGAAGCCGACGTGATGCTCGCCGGGGGCGCGCACTCGATGATTCACCCGTTCGGCGTTACCGGCTTCAACCTCCTCACCGCTCTTAGCGTCTCGAACGCCGAGCCCGAAAAAGCCTCGAAACCGTTCGACAAACGTCGCGACGGCTTCATCCTCGGCGAAGGCGCGGGGCTCCTCGTTCTCGAAGAGCTCGAACACGCCAAGAAACGCGGCGCGAAAATTTACGGCGAAATCGTCGGGTACGGCGCCACCTCCGACGCTTACCGCATCACCGACATTCACCCGGAAGGGCGCGGCGCCATCAGTTGCATGCGCAACGCGCTCGAAGACGCCGGTCTTACCCCGGACGCCGTCGACTACATCAACGCGCACGGCACCAGCACCGGCGTCAACGACCGCGTCGAATCCCTTTCGATTCGCGAAGTTTTCGGCCCGCGCGCTTACCAAATTCCGGTCTCCAGCACGAAGAGCATGACCGGGCACCTCATCGCCGCCGCCGGCGCGACCGAGTGCATTTACACGCTCCTCGCCATCCGCGACAATATCGCGCCGCCGACGATCAACTTTGAAGTTCGCGACCCCGATTGCGACCTCGACTACGTCCCGAACGTCGCGCGCCACGTCAAAATCGACGTCGCGATGAGCAACAGTTTCGG
>JAFYVO010000391.1 GCA_017549085.1 Thermoguttaceae bacterium | reverse complement strand
GATTTACCAACAAAAGAAAGTCGCGTCCGACATGTACACGCTCGAACACATCGAAATGTACAAATCGATTCGCGGCAAGATCGACACGATCAACAACGGCGACTATATGGCCAAGTCGACGATGATGGGGATTATGGCCCGCGAAGCGTGCTACACCGGCAAACGCTTGACCTGGGACGAAATGATGAAGAGCGACAAATCGTACGCTCCGTCGTCCTACGCTTGGGACGGAACCCCGTGGAACGTCCAAGACGAACAAGGCCGTTACAAGGTTCAAATCCCGGGTCTCGGTCAAGTTTATCACACGGTCAGCCGTTAGTCGTTTTTCGAACGTCGAGCGCTTCGAGCGGTCGCCGAGCGGCGGCGTTTGAAGCGTTCGACGGCGATTCTTTGACGTTCGTCGCGGTTTGAGCAAGCGTCGTCTTGCGAGCGCGGCGGCGAGCGTCGGGGGATTTTATCGACTGGACTCGCGTCGCTAGGCGGCGTCGCGTCGGCGCTTGGAAACGAGCGTCGGCGCGCTTTTAGTATTGCGTTAAATTGTTTATTGGGGGTTGTTGGACGATTTTCGTTCGACGGAATTTTTGAAAGAGAAAGGTTGGCGGCGTTCGACGGAACGCATGCGACGGCAAACGATGGAGAACGCTTTTAACGGCAAACGGAGCGCCGCGGTCGACGCGACCGGTTCTGAATTTCGACTCGATCCCGCGACCGGGCGTTGGGCCTTGATCGCCGAAGGGCGCGGCGCGCGTCCGACAAATTTGGAGCCGACCGGCGATAACGTCGCGAACGCGACGGTCGACGGTCCGGACTCTTTTTGTCCGTTTTGTCCCGGTTCGGAGTCGATGACGCCGCGCGTCTGTCTCATCGGAGCGCGCTTGGATACCGGGAAAACGCTTTTCCGCGAGGCCGAGTCGGACGCCGAAGTCGACGGTTTGCGTTGGAACGTTCGAGTATTCGAGAACAAATTTCCGATGTTCCGTCCGGCGAGCGTTGTTTCGGGCGCGGCGGACGAACGACCGTCGGCGGCGTTCGAGGACGACGGCGCGTCGGCGCTCGAAGCGGGCGCGCTCTTCCAAACGGCGACCGGGCTCGGGAAACACGAGGTGATCGTCGACTGCGACCGACACGCTCGCGGTTGGAGCGATTTTTCCGACGCGGAAATCGAGTCGGCCTTTTTGACGTTTCGTTGGCGCTTGCGCGCGTTGCGCGACTCCGGAAAATACGCTTATTCCTTTATTTTCAAGAACGTCGGTTCCGACGCCGGCGCGTCGCAGGGGCACTCGCACTGCCAGCTGACGGCGACGAACTTCTTGCCGCCGGACGTCCGCGTCGAGGTCGAGCGTCTGATCCGTTACGAACGGGGCCGCAAGGCGCGCGGCGAGGAACTCGGCTTTTGGGACGCGCTCCTAAACGCCGAATTGGCCGACGGTTCGCGAATCGTCGCCGAGACGGAGCGTTTTGTCGCGCTTTGTCCGTTCGCGAGTCGTTTCCCGATGGAAGTCGCGATTTGGCAACGTTTCGACGGCGATTTTGAAGACGCCGCCGACGCGACGATCGCCGAATTGTCGCGACTCGCTCGCGATTTGGTCGCCGCGCTCGAACGCGCTCGCCGTCGTTTCGACCCGAACGCTTCGACGGAATTGTCGCACAACGTCGTTTTTCGCAACGCGCCGAGCCGTCTCGACGGTTCGCTCGCCGAGGGCGCCGGGCTTTTCCGACCGCGTTGGTCGATTTGGCCGCGTTTGGCGACAAAAGCCGGGTACGAGCAGGGGAGCGGCGTCGACGTGAACCCGATTTCCCCGGAGACCGCCGCCGAACGGTTGCGCGCCGTTTGGAGCGACGACGAACTTTAACGCCCGTCGGTATTTAACGAACGCCGATGTTGCGGCGACTAGGGGAATTCGTTTATGAACAAAATAACGACGGCGCAGGTGTTGAGAAAAGACGGGACCTTTGTTCAAGTCAGCTCTTGGAAAGATTTAGAGCGACTTGCGCGAGCGGGGGAAATCGACGATTACTCGACGGTCGTCGCGGACGGGTTTACCGGCGCCGTCGGGAAATTGGAGCGCGACTTCTTTGCCGTCGACGCCGAGACCGTCGCGTTGCGCGTTTTGTCGATTGTCGCCGTCGTTTTGGCGTTGGCGCTCGGCGTCGCGATTCTCGTCAAAGCGACGCGGCGTTCTTCGACGGAGAAAGCGGATTCGCCGTCGGCGGTCGCGACGGTTGACCTCGTCGACGCGGAAGCGGACGTTGACAACCCGTCCGGCGTGAAAACGATCGTTTTCGACGACCAGATCGACGCGGAGTCGGACGCCGCCGATCCGTTTGACGCGGGAGCGGACGCCGCGGAGACCGACCCTACGGACGTCGACGATTCGGTTGACGCGGAAACGGCCGCCGCGGAACGCTTGGCCGTCGAACTCGGAATGCAATTTCTCGCCGCCGCCGGCGTCCTTGACGAAGCGAAGCGCGACCTTTTTCGCAACGTCGCCGACGCGGAAGCGAACTTAAAGAAAAGTCTCGACGAAAAAAAAGGCGAAGGACGCTTGCCGACGCCGCTTCGCAAACGAACGGCGTATCCGGGGCTC
>JAFYVO010000390.1 GCA_017549085.1 Thermoguttaceae bacterium | reverse complement strand
GCGAGTTGGCGAAACGTCTTGACGCGTTGGAAACGTCGGTCGGGGAAGCGCGTTCCGGTTTGACGAAGCGCGTCGCGGAGCTTGAGAAAAAGGGCGACGTTTCCGCTGATTTGACGAAGCGTCTTGACGCGTTGGAAACGTCGGTCGGGGGGACGCGTTCCGGTTTGACGAAACGCGTCGCGGAGCTTGAGAAAAAGGGCGACGTTTCCGCTGATTTGACGAAGCGTTTAGAAACGGTTGAAAAACAAAGCGCCGCTTCTAACGGGGTTGCGGGACGGTTGGCGGCGGTTGAAAAATCGAGCGACGCGAAAGTCGGCGCCTTGATAAAACGCGTTGAGGAAGTGGAAAATCGCGTCGACGCGAACTCCGCTTGGGCGCGTCGACTCGACGCTTTTACGCGTCGGCTTGACACGAGCGACGGCGAGCTGGCAAAACGCGTCGACGCTCTCGAAGGGGAGAGCGACGGCGATTTGGCGCGGCGGTTAAACCAAATGGAAAGCCGGTTCGATTCGTGCAACGCTGATTTAACGCGGCGTATGGGCGTTTTCGAAAAACGCGTCGATAAAATTTTAGACGATTTGGCGAAACGTTTTGAAACGGTCGAAGCGGCTCTGAAAACGAAAACGTCGGCGCCCGAAACGCGAAACAACGAAGACGTCGTCGCGTTGGCGGAGCGTTTAAGTCAAACGCTTGAATCGTTTAGCGTTCGGTTTGAGCGTTTGGCGGAACGTCTCGACGCGTTAGAACGGCGGTTCGACGAAAACGAACGGCTCGACGATCTCGTGTTGGAAGACGTGGAGACGGACGCGCGGTTGGCCGAATGGGGCGAACCGGCAAGCGAACCGACCAAAGAAAGCGAGCGTTATTGGGCCGCCGAAGACAACGCGGAAAACGCGTCGGCGCAAGCGCGACGGTTTGAAGTCGAAAAAGGCCTTGTCGGCGAACGGTTTGCCGCGGGTAAATATTTCGTCGGCGCCGATTTGCCGTCGGGAAAATACCGCGCGGAGATTTGGGAAAATTGGGCGTCGGTCGAGGTGGAACTCGGCGAAAATTACCAGTGTTACGTCTTAGAAACCGGCGAAGGCGTCGTCGACGGTTACGAATCGTTCGCGATCGTCGATTTGCCCGAAGGCGCGACCGTAACGTTGGACAATCCCGTCGATTTTACTTTTTTGAGCCGATAGCAAAGAAAGACGCTAGGCGGACGAGCTATTTCGGCGAGGTTTTTTAGCGGCGACGGCGTTATAAGAATACAAGCACGATAGAGTGATAGCGTGAAAATTTAGCGGCAAAAGGTCGCGAAAGGAGAAAGCTAATGCAAAAAGCGCCTGAATTTAAGACTCAACGAACGGAAATCGCCGGGGTTTCGGTCGCGCGGCTCGCTCGCGAGTTCGGAGGAACGCCCCTCTTCGTTTACGACGCGGAGTCGATCAAGCGCCGCGTCGCCGATTTGACGGCGCTCGACGCGTTCGACGTCGTTCGTTACGCGCAAAAGGCTTGCTCGAATATCGCGATCTTGAAGCTGATTCGCGCTTGCGGCGCCGCGGTCGACGCGGTCAGCGCCGCCGAAATTCGTCGAGCGTTGGCCGCCGGGTTCGATCCGAAGGAAATCGCGTACACCGCCGACGTCTTCGACGCCGACGCGCTCGAATTGGTCGTCGGCGACGCGTTCGGCTGCGTCGTCAACTGCGGTTCCCCCGATATGATCGCGCAACTCGGCGCCGCGTTAGGCGAACGGGCGCAAGGCTTTAAGTTGACGATTCGCGTCAATCCCGGCTTCGGACACGGGCACAGCGCGAAGACGAACACCGGCGGCGATCTCTCGAAACACGGCGTTTGGTTCGAGCAAATCGGCGATTGCGTCGCGACGGCGGCGCGCTTCGGGATGACGATCAACGGCCTCCACCTGCACATCGGCTCCGGGAGCGACTTCGAACACTTGGCGCAAGTCGCGGGCGCGGCGGAACGGTTCGCGTCGGAGATCGGCGACACGGTCGAGTCGGTCAGCTGCGGCGGCGGACTCCCGATTCCTTACCGGAGCGGCGAAGAATACGTCGACTTGAACGAATACGCCGCGCTTTGGGCGAAAACGAAGGAAACGCTCGAAGCGAAATTTGGGCGTAAAATCGAGCTGGAAATCGAGCCGGGACGCTATTTAGTCGCGGAGAGCGGTTATTTGGTCGCGCAAATTCGAGCGGTCAAAAAGCAAGCGGAAAACGTTTTCTACTTGGTCGACGCCGGGTTCACGCACTTGGCGCGCCCGACCCTTTACGGGAGCTATCACCCGATTTCGGTCGCTTTCGCCGACGAAAGCGCGACGACCGGAGCCGAAGAAGACGCGATCGTCGGCGGCCCGCTTTGCGAATCCGGCGACGTTTTCACGCAGGAAGAAGGCGGGTTCGTCGTCAAGCGCCGTCTGCCGAAGGCGAACGTCGGCGATTTCTTAATTCTCGAAGTCGCGGGCGCTTACGGGGCGGCGATGAGTTCGAATTACAACTCTAAATTCTTGGCGCCGGAGGTGTTGGTCGAAAACGGCGAGCCGCGTTTGATTCGCCGCAAACAAACGTTCGAACACCTGATCGCGAACGAAATTTTTTAGTCGCGCTTGAAAAAACGGCGGTTTTTCGGTCGCCGCTTTGGAGAAAAAACGTCGATTTTTGCGGAAATCGGCGTTTTTTTGTCGCCGCGTTTGCGAAAATAGCGGACGTTTGCCGATTATCGCGGTCGCGGCGCGTATTTTTACGCGACCTAGGACGTCCGGCGTCCTACCTGAAGGTCGGCGGCGCTTGACAGGCGTTTTTACCGTCGTTATAATCGGCGGCGAAAGCGGGGCGAGCCTTTTCGACGCGCTTTCGTTTCTCCTAACGACGCGTTCCGAAATTTCGTTCTTACCGCGAGTTCGGAACGACGGCGGCGCGGCGTTTTCCGGGTTGCGACGACCCGGGAGCGTCGCCCGCCAAACGTTTTTCGCGTCTTAAAGTTAACAAGAAAAGAAAAACGATGCAATTTTATTATTTTATCGACGGCGAACGCAAGGGGCCGACGAGCGCGGCGCAATTGAAGACGCTCGCGGCGTTGGGAAAAATTGCGAAAGAAACGGAAATTGAATTAGAGAACGGACGTCGAATTTTGGCACGCAAAGTTAAAGGGTTGACGTTCAAGGGCGAAACGCCGAAAACGAAGACCGAAGAAGCGACCGACGCGGGCGAAATTTACGGCGTCGCGGAACCGGTCGCGCCGCCGCCGATTGTTGCGCCCGAGCCGAGCGTTCCGGAGAATATCGGGAATTTAACGCCCGAAGTTTTGGGGGAAGCGTCGAGCGAAGCGGAGTTGGCGGACGAACCGCCGGTCGCGCCGCCGAGTCTCGTTTCGGTTCCCGCGCAGGTTCCCGCGCCGCAAGCGCCGCCGTCGAAAAGAGGAGCGCGGACCGCGAGCGTCGTTTTGTTCGCGTTGAGCGGCGTTTTTTTGGCGGCCGCGCTTGTCGCCGCTTACGTCGGTTTCGCGCAGTCGAGGAAAGCGGAGAGCGCCGCGAACGCCGCGAATTACGCGTCGAGCGCGACGCCCGGCGAGGCTCCGAACGACGCGCGCCTCGACGAATTGGAGCGCAAAAGAAAGAGTCGCGCGGAATTTTTAGAAAAATACGACCTTGAGAAGACCGAATACGGAACGGTGCGCGGCACGGAAATGGAATTGTTGGCTTACGAGGCCGCGACGAATTGGCAAAAGGCGGCGCTTGCGGACGCTCGACGGCGTCCGAGCGCGTCGGCGGAAGCGTATATGGCCGCGTTGGATCGTTTGAATTTCGATCGACACGAGTTTGTCGGCGGCGACGCGTACAACTGCGAGGTCAACGCGTCCCTCTTCACCGGGTTGGGGGTTTTGGGAGTCGGAAACGACGTCCGCGACGTCGGCGAGAAGGTTAAAACGGTTGAAACGAACCTTCGCGCGGTCGGAACGG
>JAFYVO010000389.1 GCA_017549085.1 Thermoguttaceae bacterium | reverse complement strand
CGGTCAAAATCTGACGATCGGTCGCGTCGGCGAGTCGTTCGTCGTTACCGTCGAGGCGACCCGCAACGAAAGCCAAGACAACTGGGGCTTGAACCTGCAAATCGAGCCGGTTTTCCTCTTCGACCTCGACCAAGGCGACGAAGGCTTGCTCGGGCTGGGCCGAATGAACTGACGGAAACGAGCCGGTTTTAACGGTCGGCGAAAATAGGAAAAGCAAACGAAGCGCGAACGTTGCGAAAAGCGGCGGTCGCGCTTTTTTTTCGCGTTTTTTCGGCGAATTTCGGGCGAACGCTTGATTTTGCGGCGCGCTTGCGGTAAAATAAGCGTCGCGTTTCCGACGTTCGGCGTAAAGTCGAGCGGCGGGACGCGTGTTTCCGCTTTTATAACCGATTCTGATTTCACGAGTTAGGAAAAGACGATGCAAAAGAAAATTTCTCGACGCAATATGATCGGCGCGACCCTTGCTTCCGCGACCGCCCTCGGGTTCGGCGCTAAAAACGTTTGGGCCGAAGAAAAAAAATTCGAAAAACCGGAAAATTTCAAGGGCGATATTAAACAATCGGTCTCGAAATGGTGCTTCGGCTCGATTCCGCTCGACGAATTCTGCGAAATCTGCAAAGGCATGGGGATGGTCGGCGTCGACCTGATCGACCCGAAAGATTGGGCGACCGTCAAGAAACACGGCCTCACCGTTACGATGGGGAACGTTCCGGAAGTCCAAATCGCGGTCGGGATCAACCGAACCGAACACCACGACCGCATCGTCGCGTCGTACGAAAAACACATCCCGATGGCGGCGGAACTCGGCGTTCCGAACCTGATTTCGCTCTCCGGGAACCGCGACGGGATGGACGACGAAACCGGCCTCAAAAACTGCGTCGCCGCCTTGAAACGCGTCGCGAAAATCGCCGAAAAACACAACGTCAACATTATGCTCGAACTTCTCAACGGCAAAGACCACCGCGACTATATGGCCGATTCGACCGATTGGGGGATCGACCTCGTGAAAGCCGTCGGAAGCGAACGCGTCAAGCTCCTTTACGACATTTATCACATGCACCGTATGGAAGGGGACGTTATCCACAACATTCGTCGCGCTTACGACTGCATCGGCCACTTCCATACCGCCGGCGCGCCGGGCCGCAACGACTTGGACGACCAACAAGAGCTTTACTATCCGGCGATTATGCGCGCCATTAAAGACTTGGGGTACAAGGGTTACGTCGCGCACGAGTTCATTCCGAAGAAGGGCGTCGAGTCCCTCTACGAAGCCGTCAAACTCTGCGACGTCTGACCGCCGAAGGCGGTTTTATCCGCGCTACCGCGCGAGTTCGGCGTCAGCTCCCGTTGGTCGCCGGGCGGGTTCGCTCAACTTCGTTTTGTCGGAGGCGGTTGGCCGTTTTCGGCGGGACGGAGGCGGCTGCCCGGTTGCGACGGAACGCTTAATTCGATTCGCGGAAGCGTTTTAAACGCCGTCGGTTGAACGCGGTCGACGGCGTTTAAGGCGACGCTTTGCCCGAACCGTCGAGCGCGACGACTCGACGGTCGCGGGCCGCGCTTTGTTTGCCCGCGCTTGGGTAAACGCTTGAACTGATTGAAAATAAAGAAGATATAAAAACGGTTGAAACGGGTGTGAAATGCGGAAAGTAGGGAAATTAGGGTGCGCGGCGTTTTTGGCGGCGGTCGTCGGCGGCGCGTGTTGGACGGCGTCGGCGCAGGCGGCGAAACCGGAAATCGACTGCTCGAAGATTCGCGGCGTCTGTTATTACGCCGGGTCGGCGGAGCAAGCGGAGCGCGAACTCGGGTACGGGAAGCGCGTCGGTCTGAACGCGACGCGTTTCTGGTGCGATCAAAATTCGTACCAGCGCGACAAAGAAAAATACGTTCAGCGCATCGTGGAAGTCGTGCGAAACTGCGAGCGCAACGGGTACAAAGCGATGCCGATCCTCTTTAACGGCAATATGTTGAACCCGAAAACGATCGAGCCGGAAGCCTACGCCGCCGCGGACGAGTACGCCAAAGCGATGGTCGAGGCGCTCAAAGACGAGCCGGGTCTCCTGATGATCGACGTGATGAACGAACCCCTTTGCAGCGACTATATCAATAAGGCGCCGAAGGAAGAACGGGCCGAGCGCGAAGCGAAAATCTGGGCGTTCCTGAACCGCCAACTCGACCAAGTCAAAGCGTGGGCGCCCGATTGCCTCGTTACGGTCGGCTACACGACCGCGTGGGAAATCGAGGAGTCGACCGCGCGCAAGCTCGACGTTCTTTCGTTCCACTGCTACAACGACCGCCGCGAAAGCGTTCGCGCCAACTTCCAACTCGCGAAAGAATGGGGCGAAAAGCTCGGCGTTCAAGTGATCAACACCGAAACCGGCTGCCTGGCCCGCGCGAACTCCTACGAAATGGCGCTCGAAGCCTGCCATGAGTTCGGAATCGGTTGGTTCCTCTTCGAGCTGATGATTCACGGGCGTTGCGTCGACGAACACGGGATTTTCTACGCCGACGGCACGATTCGCGACGCCGCGACGATCTCCGCGATGTTCGGCTGCTTCCGCAACCGCGGCGTCAACGTTCCGGTCGTTCCGACGAACCCGAACCGCGAAGGGAAAGCCGACCGCGCGATCGAAATGATCCGCTCGGCGCTCAAAGAATACACGAGCGACGCGTTCGACTACCGCCGCAGCGATAAGAAAAAGTTGCTCGACGCTTGCGAAGTCGCCGCGAACCTCCTCGAAGCGTGCGAGTTGGTCCCGATGAGCGAACTCCCGACGGCGCAAATCGAGAAGTTCCGCCGCGACGAAAAGGCCGACCTTTGGGAAATCCGCAAGTTCGCCGTTTCGCTGGCCGACCGTTTGAAGGAAGTCAGCCAAATTATCGACTGACGCGGTTTAAAAAGCGGGAATAACGAAAATCGGCGGCGAAAAAACGTCGCCGAACGAAGGCGCGTCGACGCAAAGTCGGCGCGCTTTTTGCCGTTTAGATAGAATTTAACGATAAAACGTTTTCAGTAAATAACGAAAGGAAAAACGATGAAACGATTTTGGACGGCGGCGCTCTTGACGGCGTTCGCTTGCGTCGCGTCGGCGTTGGCGACGGTCGGCGCCGTTCGCGCGGACGAAACGGCGGCGGAAACCGCGACGCGTTGGACGCTCGAACCGAACGGCGGGATCGCTTGGACCGATTTTTCGGCGACCCGCGTTCCGCACAACGACCACCTCGAAGCGAGCGGCGAGCGCGTCTCGACCGTCTTCCGATACGGCGTCGACGAAAAGGGCGCGTTCCGCTTGAACCGCTCGGTCGTTTGGCCGATGTTGCGGACGATTCCGAACAACACGCACGCCAGCCTGACGATTCGCTTCGATTACGACATGCCGTCGCGGTTGGCGCTCGACGGGAAACCGCTCGCGAACGAAAAGACGCTCCGCGTCGCGCTGAACGGGATTTTGACCGTCGTCAGCAGCTTCGACGCCGACGGGAAACCGGTCGAAATCGAGCGCCGCTTCTTCCCGTCGACGACCGGGCCCTTCGTTTGCGAACGCGCGACGGTTAAAAACGTTGGGACGGAAACGGTCGCGTTGAGCGTTCCGGAATTGCGCGACGTCAAGCAAACCGACCCGAAACGCGGCGTCGACGGGGCGTACACGACCGTCGCGGCGATCGCGAACCCGGGCGAATATTCGCTGAAACCGGGGGAAAGCGCGACCGTAAACTTTGCGATTCAAGCGTTTTCGGAAGGGAAGGGCGAGAAGGAAGCGACGATCGATTTCGCCGCCGAAGAAGCCGCTCGCTCCGCGTTCGTTTCGGAAGTTTGGAGCAAACTCGTCCTTGAAACGCCGGAGCCGGTTCTGAACGCCGCGTTCGCGTTTGCGAAAATCCGCGCTTCGGAGAGTATTTACCGAACCGCCGGCGGCCTGATGCACGGCCCGGGGGGCGAGTCGTATTACGCCGCGATTTGGGCGAACGACCAAGCGGAATACGTCAATCCGTTCTTTCCGTTCCTCGGTTACGCGAACGGGAACGAGTCGGCGTTGAACTCTTACCGCCATTTCGCGCGCTTTATGAACGACGACTTCCGCCCGATTCCGTCGTCGATCATCGCCGAAGGGATCGATATTTGGAACGGCGCCGGGGACCGCGGCGACGCGGCGATGATCGCTTACGGGGCGGCTCGATACGCGCTCGTTCGCGGCGACGAAGCGGAAGCGCGCGAACTTTGGCCGCTGATCGCTTGGTGTCTTGAATATTGCAACCGAAAAACGACGGTCGACGGCGTCGTCGCGTCCGATTGCGACGAACTCGAGCGACGTTTTCCGGCGGGGGACGCGAACCTCTGCACGTCGGTTCTCTATTACGACGCGCTTTTGAGCGCCGCCGCGCTTGCCCGCGAACTCGGCGAACCGCAAGAAACGATCGATACTTGCGTCGAGGCGGCCGCGTCGCTCCGCGAAAATATCGAGAAACATTTCGGTCGCAACGTCCGCGGTTTCGAGACTTACCAATATTACGACGGTTGCGAAAAGCTCCGCTCTTGGATTTGCGTTCCGTTCATCGCCGGGATCGACGAACGCGCCGAAGGAACGATCGCCGCGCTCTTCTCCGACCGCCTTTGGACGAAGGACGGCCTCCTGACGGAAGAGGGGAGCAAGACGTTCTGGGACCGTTCGACCCTGTACGCGCTTCGCGGCGTCTTGGCCGTCGGCGCCACGGAAGAGGGCTTGAATCGGCTCCGCTACTACTCCGCGACGCGTCTGCTCGGCGATCACGTCCCGTATCCGATCGAAGCCTGGCCGGAGGGGAGCCAACGTCATTTGTCGGCGGAAAGCGGGCTTTATTGCCGCATTTACGTCGAAGGTTTGTTCGGGATTCGCCCGACCGGCTTCCGCGCGTTCGACGTAACCCCGCGTATCCCTGGGGACTGGGATCATATGGCGTTGCGCGGCGTTTGCGGGTTCGGCTCCGAATTCGACTTGACGGTCGACCGCGCCGACCTCGGCAAGCTCCGCGTCTCGGTGATTCGCGGGACGGAAACTTACACGACGACGATTAACGAAGGCGAAACTTGGAACTTTAAGTTCTAACGGTCGCGCCGACTTTTCCGTTTTCGACGCGGCTTCGGAAAAGCGCAAAATCGATAAAAGCGCAAACGCCGGAGTCGCGGCGGTTGGGTAAAAGCCGAAAAAAACGCGGCGCCGATTCGAGTTCGAGTCGGCGCCGCGTTTAGCGTTTCTTGCGATTAACGGAGCGAGAAAGACGACTGTTTGCGTCTTGTAAACGTTGAAAAACGACGTGAATTTCGACCGGCGTCGCGTTTCAAAACGTTGCGAAAAGGGCGCGATTTTCGACCGGCGCCGCGTCGCGTTTTAACGGCGAGTCAGTTCTTTCAGCTCTTGGATTTCGACGTTGCGGAAGTCGATCGGGTAGTCGTGTTCCTGCAGGAGAATCGGACTCGAAATCGCGGTTCCGAACGTCGCTTGATTCTTGTACTTACTTTCCGCTTTCGCCGCCGCCCAAGCGTCGTCGCCGACGGTGAACGCCAAGACGCGTTCGCCGTCGAGCCAGTGTTCGACGTAATTTTCAAAGACGACGATCTTGCCTTGGCGGAACTCGCCGCTCGGCGCGTCGGAGGTCGGCGCCGGGAAGGACGCCGCCGACTTCGTTTCCGCCGCCGGGAAAACGTCGAACAACGACGCGACGCGGCGCTTCGCGATTTTGCCGTCTTCGACGTTCGCGTCGTCTTGGACTTGGTACTCGAGCCCGACCCAACCTTTGCCGTTCGGTTGCTCGATCTTGTACTTGACGCCGCTGTTGCAAGCGCGCCCGAACCGCCATTCGAACGAAAAGACGTAATTCGCAAAGCGTTCTTTCGTCAAGAGATCGCCGCCGTTTTCCGGGTCGACCATTCGGAGAAGACCGTCCGCGACTTGCCAACCGGACCCCGGAGCGCCGCCCGTTTCGTTCGTCCAACCGTCGAGGTTTTCGCCGTTGAAAAGAGCGCGTTTCGGGCCGACCGCGACTTGACGACCGCCGATTTCAAGCGTTTCGACGTCGGCGGCGACGTTCGACTTCGGCGCGTCGGCGGGCGCCGCGGTCGGAGTCGGCTCGCCGAGAAGCGTCGAACCCTCCGGAACGGCGACAAAATTTTTCGATTCGCCGCCGCAACCGCAAAACGCCGCCAAAAGCGCGAGCGAAGCGAACGAACCGGAACGGAAAAGGAACGAAAAAGCGCGAACGGGCATCGGGGTATCCTTAAAATGGGCGCGACCGTTAACGTCGACGTTCGACAGCGGGAACGACGAAAGCGGTCGACAAAATAGGGGAACGGGTAAAAGAAGAACGAGGGAAAAACGCGAAAACGCGAAAAACGCCGCGTCGGGTGAAAGCGCGTCGCTTTTCGCGTTAAAATCGGCGCCGCCGTCGCGACCGTCAAAGTCGGCGGCGGCTTAACGTTTTACGCCGGGGGCGAAATTAAAGTTTTTCGCTGCAGAGCCATTCGAACGTCGTTTGAACGCGAACTTTTTGCTCCGGCGAAAGGGTCAAAATGCGGACGTTGCCGTCGGCTTTCGGCGTCAAACGGGTGAGGCCCTTTTCGTCGACCGAAACGACGCCCGGTTCCGAAACGCCGAAGTACCCGCGATCCGGGCGCGCGGCGTAAAGAATCGAGGTCAAGTCCCAAGTGCATTGTTCGTTGTCGAGACCGCGATAGTCGATATACGCCTTCTTGAGCGGGTGATTCGCGACGTATTCGTAATCGTTTTTCATCGTCGCCGGCGTCATTTTGATTTGGAGACCGACTTCAAAACCGGACGCGACGATCGGCGTCGGCCATTCGGCGAAGAAACGTTGGGCGGCCGGGAGGTCGATGATAATATTGTATTCGCGGTGATTTTTCATTTGGTTAATGAAATTTTCCGGGTGGCCCGCCATTTCGTTCGTGAACGCGCCGGCCATCGTCGAAACGTATTTAATCTTTTTGATCGCGAGTTCGCGACCGTCGAGCGGCGAGAATTCGTCCCCTTTGGTGTCGAGGAGACGCGCCAAGTTCGTCGAAGCGCCGACTTGCGCGATGACGACGGAGCCGTCCGGTTGCTCGGCGAGCGTTTTGCGCAGGAGCTTAACGGAGTCGAAATATTCGGTTTTGTCTTCCGCGAGGTTGAAGAACGGGAACATCGACGAGCCGTCTTCGGTCTTCGCTTCGAGCGCTTGGCGGAGGAACTTGCCGTCTTCCGGGGTAACGCCGCTCTTGTCGACCGCGCCGATCGGAACGTTCGGGTTCCCGTAAAATTCGTTGACCATTTGGCAATACGGCGCGGCGTATTTGTTGTCTTTGGTGATCGTCAGCGCGAGGAATTCGATTTCGCCGCGTTTTTCGAGGTTGTGAATCATCGCCAACGCGAAGACGTCGTCGATGTCGTTCCCCATATCGGTGTCGTAAATCAGTTTGACCGGCTCTTTAGCTTCGACGGACGGAAGAACGGTCGCGGAGACGCCGCCGACGAGCGCGACGCCGAGGAACAATTTCAAAAGGGCGAACGATTTTTTCAACGGAGGAACCTTTCGTCAATGAAGGAACGGAACGAAGGGAACCGCTCGAAACGTCGGAACGACGACGCGCCGAACGAGGCCGCGACCGACCGACGGGAACGCGAACGCGTTCGAACCGCGGCGATTTCCGGACGCGAACAACGGCGAACCGAGAGCGGATAAATCAACGACGTATAATATAACGGAACGCGTTCGAAAAATCTAGGGGCGACGCGTTTTTTTGCCGTTTTTTCGCCGTTTTTTTGCGAAATCGCCCGCAAAACTTCGAGCGCGGCGCTAAAAACGCCAAAACTCGGCAACGCGGGCGATTTGGGTAAAATAGGAATAATAACCGTTGGAACGCGGCGCGGCTCAACGGAACGCTTCGACGACGATCGAAACTTTCGGGCCGACTTCGAACGTTTCTTCGTTTTTGCCGGATTTAACGGTAACGCGAAGGTCGGTCGTGTCGGCTTTTTTGTATTTTTGATCGATTTCGTCGGTCGCGGTTTCTTCGGCGGCGACTTTTTCGTTCCATTCCATCGCTTCTTTCGGATCGCTCGGTTCCGGAACGTTTTTGCGCGTTTCGCTTTCGCCTCTGATCGTTTTATAAACGACGACGGCGAATTCGCCTTCCGGCGCGCCCTTGTATTTGCCGTGCGTGAGAATTTCGCAACGCCCTTGCGCGTCGGTAACGCCGCCCGCGAGCCATTTATAGTTGAGGTCGTCCGGTTTCACCAGTTGAACGCTCGCGCCTTCGCAGGGCGCGCCTTCTTGGGTGATAACGATCGTCGTCGGTTGGAGTTTCGGCATGTCGGGGGGCGTTTTTTGACCGCCGCAACCGACGGCGAAAAGGAGCGAAGCGGCGAGCGACGACGCGGTAAGAATCGATTTTAAGCGCATGTAACAGCCTTTCGAGGAATTGTCGCGGGGATTGCGACGAGCGAAAACGGGCGAACGCGGCGCTTCGGCGGGACGCGTTCGCCGTTGTAATGGAAAAAATCGTTAAAACCGGATTATTGGACGTTCGTTTCGCCGCCGGCCGGAGTTCCGAGCGCGCCCCAAACGCCGTAAGGCGACTTGCCGGTCGTAACGGCGTAGGAGTTCGGCGAACCGGCGTCGATCGTTTCCGAAACGAAGCGGACGGAGCCGTCCCCCATCCCGACGTTGACGCCCCCCGCGTGGTTGCTTTGCGCCGAGAAGACGCCCCAAGCGCAGTTGTGGATGCTCGGATAGCTGTGAATGCAGCTCGGCGAGTTCGGCGGAAGAATCGTCGTGAACGCGCTGTTGACCGAACGACCGTCCGTCCAAAGGAGCGCGCGCCAAGTGTCGGTGCCGGAAACGAGCATTGTCGGGTCGTCGGCTTTGCGCGACTCGGTGAGGCAGGCGGCCGGTTTCGCGCGACCGTCGTGCATCGAGCCGGTGACGTAGACG
Source organism: Thermoguttaceae bacterium (assembly GCA_017549085.1). Classification (GTDB taxonomy): domain Bacteria; phylum Planctomycetota; class Planctomycetia; order Pirellulales; family Thermoguttaceae; genus RUG369. Next base: position 232 of record JAFYVO010000389.1, on the reverse strand, counting down.
CCCCCCTTGACTTTCGTCGATTGGTTCGCGTCGCCGACCATTTCACTAATGGCGACGGTGTTGCTCAGACCGTCGGTGACGAACGCCGTCGAGCGCCAACCGAACGGCGCGAAGAAGCCGCGACCGTCGACTTTCGAACCGGCGCTTTCCCCCCAGTCCGGGCGGGCGTTGTGCCACATCCCGTCGCCGAGGCTAACGCAAACGCTGTTGCGGCCCATATTTTGGTGCGGGG
>JAFYVO010000388.1 GCA_017549085.1 Thermoguttaceae bacterium | reverse complement strand
AGCGGCAGAAAACGGTACACATATTTTTTCTCGCTCGGGTAAAGTCCGGCGCCGACGAAGCGCCAAAAATAGTAAAAGACGCCCGGGTTCCCCAAAACAACGCCGAGGAAAAGCGCCGTCTTCAAGAAGATCAAAAACGACTCTTGCACCGACAGCGAACGCGCTTTCGTTCGCGGGTCGTCGGCGATTTTCTCCCAAAGGATGACGGAAATCGGTTCGTTCGGGTCGACGCCGCCCAACGACGTTTGCGTCGGCGGAACGTTTTTAAAGCGCGCGAAGTTGTCGACTTCGTCCAATTTCGCGAGGCGTTTCGTTTCGTATTCCGGTCGCGAAAAAGTCGTCGTCGCCGCGACGCCGGAACCGCGCAACGTTTCCAGGTCTTGCGGGAAGACGTAAAACGTTTTTGCCGTCATACGGAGTTTGCTCGGGAGCGCCGCGACCTCTTCGGAGTAACCCAGCTCCAAAAGCTCTTGCCGCTTCTTTTCCAACTGCTTTTGCGACTGCAGAATATGATAATTTTCGAGCGATTTTTTCAACGGGCGCTGCACGTAATCGACCGCCATCGTCGCCATCGACGGCGCGAACCCGAGCGGAATCACCGAAATCAGGAGGCCGCCGACGACGCAAAGGATCGCGCCGATCATACAAACGCGCAGCTCGTCCAAATGTTCCAAAAAGGACATCGACGACTGGTTGAACAAATCCTCGTCTTTTTTTGTTCGGGGCATTGGAAGACCGTTCAAAGGTAAAAAGGGGGAAAAAAGCGCGCGGACGCCGATTTTGCCGCGTCCGCGCAACCGCTAAACTTTCTTCAGTATACCGCAAAGCGCCCCGTTTGACAAGGGAAAAACCGCTTCAAGTCGCGTTAAACTAGAAAAAGGGGGCAAATCAGGCAAAATAATCGCTAACTTCATCCTCCTTCCGCCTCCCCCCGCTTTCCGCCGCCGCCCGACTTTGCAGTTTTTAACAATTTCAACGCTTCAACGAGAGAGCCGAAGCGCGCCGCGACGGCGAAAATTCCCGTTGTCGCTCGGCGAAAAAAACGTTAAAATAACGCCGCGGTCGCCGCCGTCGCGATCGTTTTTCCGCTTCGCGCCCTTAATTTTCTCGACGTTCCCCCGTTCAGCATGTCCGTTTTTGCCCCGCCCGACGCTTTTTTTTCCGCGAACCGTCCTTTTTTTCTCGTCGACGTTTTCCCGCCGTCCGCGCTTGAACGAGCGGAAATCGCCGCCGCGTCGGAGCTTCCCGTTTTTATTTCGGGCGAACGGGGCCTCGGGAAAGCGACGTTGGCGCGCTTGATCGCCGCCGCGTCGGAACGTTCGGAAGCGCCGTTCGTCGCCGTTCGCTGCGACCGCCTTTCCCCTCGTCAAGCGGCCTCGCTCTTGACCGTTCGTTCGGAAGACGCGTCAAACTCGGCGCTTTACGCAACTTCGGCAAACGACGCGAACGCCGCGACGGTCGCGCTCGACGACGTTTGGGCGGAGGCGGTCGGCGGCGGCGTCCTTTATTGGGCGGAGGTCGACGCGCTCCCGGCTCGCGCTCAACGGCGCTTGGCGACGCTCCTCGCGGAAAACGCCGCGCCGTTCCGGTCGATTCTCGGCTCGTCCCGGTCGTTCGCCGAAGCGGTTCGCGACGGCGCGTTCGTTCCGGAACTTAAAGCGATTTTAACGGCTTTCCCGATTCTCCTTCCGTCGCTCGCCGCTCGACGCGACGAAATCGCGACGCTTTTGCCGCATTTTTTGCGCGACGCGGCGCGCCGACTCGGCGTTTTGCCCCTCGTCCCGAACGAGCGCGACTTAGAAATCGCCGCCAAAATTCATTTTCGCCAAAATCTCCGCGACCTGCGCCGTTACGCCGAACTCGCGACCCTTCAAGGCGACTTCCCGCGAACGCTCGGGGCCGCCGACGCGTCCTCGGCGAACGTCGCGCTCGACGAGAAGCGTCAAACCGGCGAAAACGCGCAAACTTTAACGCCGAAACGTCGCGCCGAAGAGGACGAACCGGCGTTGACGAAGGAAAATTTCCCGACGCTCGACGCCGCCGCGAAAGCGCACGTCGTCGCCGCGCTCCGTTTGACCGGCGGAATCGTCGAAGGGCCGTCCGGCGCCGCCGCGTTGCTGGCGATCAACCCGCACACGCTCCGCGCTCGAATGCGCAAGCTCGGCCTCGACTGGGCGAAAATCCGCGACGAATCAAGATAATCGCGACGTTTTCCATCCTGCTCGACAAAAACCGCTAAACGTTCGCTCCTCCGCGCCGAATCGCCGGAAAAGCGACGCGACGCCTTGAAAATTTTACCAAAGACGATACAATCGCCGTTAAAGCGAAAGCGCCGCCGGTTTTATCGTTTCGCTATTCGACGTTTCCGCGCGCCGTTCGCTTCCCCGTTCTTAAGGATCCCCCGATGAAATTGAATCCCAACGTTGTTTTTCGTCAAGACGAACCCGGAGTCGGCGTTCTTTACGTTCCTCAAACTTGCGCGCTCAACGGCGCCGGAATCGCCCTTTGGAAAGCGCTCGAAGCGGGCGCCGATCGCGCCGGTCTCGTCGCCGCCTTGAAAGCGACGTTCGCGGTTTGCCCCGACGACGCGACGCTCGAACGAGACGTCGACGCGTTCCTTAACGAACTGCTGCAAAAGGGGTTCCTCCTCGAAGAAGCGAACGGCGTTTGACGCGCATTCGCCAGTCTTTCCTATTTTGCCCGCGTCCCCTATTTTCCCCCGTTAAGGAGCGCTCCTATGCGACGTTTTCCCCTCGCCTCCGAGTTTTCGCCCTCTCGCCGTCAATTTGCGAAGCGGTTAAGCGCCGCGCTCGCCGGAACGTTCGCCGTCGGGCCGGAGCTTTTCGCCCTTAACGCTCGCGCCGACGAAACCGCGCAAAGCGCTTCGTCGAAACCGGTCTTCATCCGCAAGGGCGCCGACCCTTGGATTCTCGAGTTCCGCGGCAAGTACATTTGGAGCGAATCGAACAACGCGAAACGCCAAATCGTCCTCTCCGTCGGCGACTCCCCGGACAAGCCGGGCCGCCCGCGCGCCGTTTGGACCGCGCCGGAAAAGGGGCCGTACTCCCGCGAACTTTGGGCGCCGGAAATTCACTTCCTCGACGGTCGCTTTTACATTTACTTCGCGGCGGACGACGGTAAAAACGAAAACCACCTTACTTACGTTCTCGTCTCGGAAAACGACGACCCGTTCTCGGAATACCGCCTCGAAGGCCCGCTTTACACCGGCGACGACTTCGACGGCAAGACGCAAAACCGTTGGGCGATCGACTCGACCGTTTTCGAACATAAGGGGAAGCGTTACCTGATTTGGTCCGGTTGGGAAGACCATCGCGATATTCAGTACCTTTACGCCGCGCCGATGAAGTCGCCGACCGAAACCGCCGGCCCGCGCGTCAAACTTTGCGACAACGCCGACTTCCTTTGGGAACGGGTCGAGGAACGCCTCGGAACGCGCGGTCTCAACGAAGGCCCGGAACTCGTCGTCGCGCCGAACGGTCGGACGTTCGTTTCGTTTTCCTGCGGCGCGAGTTGGCTCCCGACGTACAAAGTCGCGCTCCTCGAGTTCGTCGGCGACGACCCGCTCGACCCGGCCTCTTGGCGCAAACTCGACAAACCGTTCCTGCAAAGCGACGAAAACCAGTTCGGCGTCGGACACGGTTCGTTCGTCCGCGACGCGAACGGCCAAACGCTTTACTTCTATCACGCGAAACTCGACCGTTCCCCCGGTTGGAACCGCGCCGTTTACTATCGCCCGGTCGAGTT
>JAFYVO010000038.1 GCA_017549085.1 Thermoguttaceae bacterium | reverse complement strand
GTTCGGGTCTTCGAGTTGCGGGTAACGCTCCCGAAGCGCGTCGACGATTTTCGCGGCCTGCGAAACGGAGAGGGTCGTTTGCGTCAAATAGGTCAACCGTTGCGTCGCCGGGAAATCGGGGAGCGACGCGATTTCGTCGAGGGACGAAACGAGCGTCGTCGCGTCCGGCGCTTCGCCGAGCGTTCCAACGACTTCGTCGTGTCCGCGCTTGCCGATGAAGATAACGCGGTAACCGGCGTCGGCGTAGTCGCGAACTTGCCGGTGAATGCGATGGACGAGCGGGCAGGTCGCGTCGATCGCGCGGATTTTGCGGGCCGTCGCTTCGGCGCGAATCTGCGGCGAGACCCCGTGCGCCGAGAAAAGAAGGAGCGCGCCGTCCGGCACGTCGTCGAGCGACTCGACGAAAAGGACGCCGCGACGTTGGAAATCGCGAACAACCCAAGCGTTGTGCACGATCTCGTGATAAACGTACACGCGCTCTTTTTCGTTGCGAACGACGTCTTCAAGGATGTTGATCGCCCGGTTGACGCCGGAGCAAAAACCGCGCGGTTCGGCTAACGTGAGTTTCATCGGAGCGTTCTCGTCGGGACAAAAGCGTCGGCGGTCGCTCTCGTCGGCGCAAAAAAGGGGGACGGCTCGCCCGGCGTCGCGTCGTCGCTTGGAGACGAGAAGGACGTCGGGCGTTAAAATAGGGAAGACGGGAAGGTCGGGCGATTAACGAGCGTTCAACGCGTCGACGATCGCGGCGGCGAGGCCGTCGGCTTCAAGCGGAACTTCGACTTGACCGCCCGATTTGAGGTCTTTCAAGTTGGCGACGCCGCGCGCCGCTTCGTCGGAACCGATCACCAGCGCGAAACGGAAGCCTTTTTTGTCGGCGTATTTCAGCTGTTGACCGAGTTTTTTCGCTTCCGGGTAAAGCTCGACGCCGATTCCGCGTTTGCGCAGGCCCGACGCGATTCGAACGTATTCGACCGAAAGGGCCGCGTCGAAGATCGGGAGGAAAACGTCGACCGTCGCCGTCGTTTTTTCGATCATATTCAACTCTTCGAGCCCGGCGAAGAGGCGGTCGAGCCCGAGCGACGCGCCGACGCCCGGGAGCTTTTGCTTCGTGTAAAGCTCCGCCAAGTTGTCGTAACGTCCGCCGCTGCAAACGCTTCCGAGTTTTTGCGCGTCGTCGAGGAACGTTTCGAAAATCGCGCCGGTGTAATAGTCGAGCCCGCGAGCGATCGAAACGTCCAACACGAAGCGACCGTCCGGAACCCCCGCCGCGGCGACCGATTCCAAGATTTGACGCAAGTCGGCGACGCCTTCGAGCCCAAGCTCGCTCCCGGCGAGAAGCGCTTCCAAACGCGCCAATACGTCGGCGTTCGAACCTTGCGCCGAGGCGATTTCGAGGATCGCGCGCCCTTGCTCTTCCGTCGCGGAGGCGGTTTCGGTCATCTCCTTAACGACGGCGTCCGGGCCGACCTTCGCCAACTTGTCGAGCGCCCGCAAAACCGGGACGGCGCGGTCGCTGAGCCCGAGTTTTTCAAGCGCGCCGTTCAAGATTTTGCGGCTGTTGAGGTGAATTTTGAACTTCGTGAAGGAGTCTTCCGTTCGCAGATCGATACGCTCCATCACGTCGTTAACGACGAGCGCGGTCTCGACGTCGGAAACGACGCTCGTCGTGCCGATCGTGTCGAAGTCGCATTGCATAAACTCGCGATAACGCCCGGCTTGCGTGTTTTCGCCGCGCCAAACTTTCGCCAAGTGGTAACGCTTGAACGGAACGCCGAGTTCCGCGAAGTGTTGCGCCGAGAACCGAGCGAACGGAACGGTCAGGTCGAAACGCATCCCGACTTCGCGCCCGCCGGAGTCTTTGAAGCGGTAGAGCTGCTTGTCGGTTTCGTCGCTCCCTTTGCCGGACAGGATTTCCAGGTACTCGAGAACCGGGGTGTCGATCGGGCAAAATCCGTAATTTCGGTAAACTTTGGTAACGCGCTCGATCAGGCGTTCGCGCGGAATCATCGCTTCGGGGAGGAAATCGCGGAAACCTTTCAGGGTGCGCGGCTCGATCAACTTTTTCTTCTGTTCGGGAGACGATTGGGACACGACGTTTACTCTCGCTCGGTTGACAAACGGGGATATATAGGGAAAACGAGGCGATTTTAGCGGTCGAACGGCTGCGACGCGCGGACGACGGTAAAATCGCTTGTTAATTGATAAGGGCAAAATCTGGAAAAACCGACGAAACGCGCGCCGTCGAGCGAACGTCGACGGCGTTAAGGAGCGCCGATTTTAACGGTTGTTAGGCGCGATTATTTCGCTTCGGCTTCTTTTTCGAACAAACGGTCGTAAAGCGCGAGGAAACGGTCGCGAGTTTCCGGCTCTTTGCGAGCTGCGATGGCGGCGCGCGGGTGCTGGTTGAATTGCCCGGTCAACATATATTCCGGGAGCGGGCCCCACTCGATTTCGCGGCGGAGCGGGACGAGCGCGTTTTCCATACACTCGATAATCGGGCGCGGGTTGTAATTTTTCGCGTTGACGACCGAAAGGAGCAACTCCATCGGGCAGTTGCCGGCGCCGCGCCCGAGTCCGCCGATCGACGCGTCCAACCGCGTCGCGCCGCAACGGGCCGCGGTGAGGGTGTTCGAAAACGCCAGCTGCATATTGTTGTGCGCGTGAATCCCGACTTCTTTGCCGGTCGCTTTGGCGAAGTTGAGGTACTTTTGCGTCAAATATTCCGTTTGCGCGGGCGTCAGCGAGCCGAAGCTGTCGACGATGACGATCGTTTCGGTCGGCGTTTCGGCGAGACGCTCCAAAACGCGGTCGAGCGTTCCTTCGTCGACGACGGTAACGGCCATCAGGTTGGCGCAAACTTCGTACCCTTTTTGCGCGGCGTCGTCGATCATCGCGACCGCTTCGTCGACTTGGTAGTCGTAAAACGCGACGCGAATCAAGTCGAGCGGGCTCTTTTCCTTCGGAACGACGGCGGTTTTCCAGTCCGATTTTTCCGCGTCGACCATACAGCTGAGCTTCAGGCCGGTTTCCGGATTTTCGCCGACAACGGCGCGAAGGTCGTCTTCGTCGCAGTACTTCCAAGCGCCGTTCGCGTCGCGGGGGAAGACGCGATCCGAATTCTTATACCCGACTTCCATATAGTCGACGCCGGCTTCGGCGCAAGCGCGATAAACCGCTTGAACGAAGTCGAGGTTAAAGCGGTGATCGTTGACGAGCCCGCCGTCGCGAACGGAACAGTCGAGAATTTTAATATTCGGATTGTCGATACCCCAAAGCGCGCTCACTCTTCGGCTCCTTTTTGTTCGAGCGTTGATCGAATGACCCAAAACGGCGACGAAACGCGGCGCCGCGCTTACGTCGGAGACGATCGTTTTTCGCCAAATTTTGACGAAGCGCGTCTCCTATTTGTTAATTTAACCGAATTTTTTGCCGTTGTCAAGTTTTTACTCCCACGAAAACGCGTTTCCCCCGAAATTTGTTCGCGGTCGCGTCGCCGACGCGGACTTTTTTTCCGTAAAACCGTTAAACTCGGATAAGTCGAGCGGCGAGCGGTTGCCGCCGCTTGCGTAAAACGCGGAAACTTTTATAATATTAACGTCGCTTTGTCGTCGAGCGGAAGCGGGGCGCGGTCGCCGCCTTAATAAAGACGTATTAATTAATAAAGGGGGAAAATCTTGAAAACGTCGCTAACGATCGGGAACGTCGTCGTTTCGCCGCCGGTTTTGTCGGCGCCGATGGCCGGTTACACGAACTTCGCGCACCGGGAGCTGTTGCGTTATCTCGGCGGGGTCGGGTTGATCGCGACGGAGATGGTGAGCGCTCGGGCGTTCGTCTGTATGGAGGCGCGCGGGGACGGGGAACCGCCGCGACTTTGGGGCGTCGCCGAAGAGCCGCGACCGTTGGCGGTGCAGATTTGGGACAACACGCCGGAAACGCTCGAAGAATTGGCGCGCCGCTTAGCTAAGGAGCTGAACGTCAGCGTCGTCGACTTGAATTTCGGCTGTCCGGCCCCGGCGATCGCGAAGCGGTCGGCCAGCGGTTCGTATTTGCTCCGCGACCCGGCGAAAGTCGGCGAGTTGGTCGGTCGGGTCGCTCGGATTTGCGCGCCGACGCCGGTTACCGCGAAGATTCGGCTCGGGCTGACCGCCGACTCGATCAACGCCGTCGACGTCGCGCAGGCGGTCGAGGAAGCGGGGGGCGCCGCGCTGACCGTTCACGGGCGCACCGCGAAGCAGATGTATTCCGGTTTTGCCGATTGGGACGAAATCGCGAAGATTAAGGGCGTCCTCCGCAAGATTCCGCTGATCGGGAACGGCGATATCAAGACGCCGAGCGAAGCGGTCGAGCGGCTCCAAAATTACCCGGTCGACGGGATTATGGTCGGACGCGCCGGACTCGACAAACCTTGGATTTTCCGACAGATCGCGCAAGCGCTCCGCGGCGAAACCCCCGAGCCCGACCCGACG
>JAFYVO010000037.1 GCA_017549085.1 Thermoguttaceae bacterium | reverse complement strand
TTTTTCGCCCGCCCAACCGTTAAAACCGAACCTTTTTCCCCAACTTGCGTCGCCGCGTCATTCCACTGAGACGCCCCAAACCTCCATTTCGGTGATTCCGCACCACTTCAACGGGAAGGACGCTTCCAAGTCGGTCAAGCGCACCGAGGTAACGCGGCGTTTCGCGAACTCGAACGTTTGCGGCTCGGCGGTTTCCTTCAACTCGATTTTCTCGACCGTGCCGTCCGAGAAGCGGAGCGTCGCGGTCTTCCAAACGTCGTCGTGCGGGAAGTCGGCGCGAACCCAAATCACGACCTTGTCGATTTCGACTTCGGTCCCGAAATTAATGTCGAGCCAAAGGTCGGTTCGGAGGTTCGGGCCCCACGACGGGAACGCCGGGCCGTGTCCGCGGTTGTTTTTGTTCCCGTCGATAACGTTCTTCGCGGCGAACTCAACTTGGTAGCCGTATTCGCTGTTCGACGTCGCGCGCGGATACGTTCCGGGCTCGGTCAAATCGCCTTGAATCGCGTCCGGATTCAACGCGAGGTTACGATAAACGTTTTCCGTGCCAGTTTTCTTCACCAGCGACGGGAATTTTTGGTTCAGGAACGCTTCCATAAACGCCTTGCGCGCTTCCGGGCCGCCGTCCGCGAACTGATCGAACGCTTCGAGCGCCGGAGATTCGCCGGTTTCGTCCGCTTTAATCTTCTTCGCGACGTTGGCGTCGACGATTTCGGCCATCTTTTCGCGCTTCATCAGATAATACTCGTAATGCGCGCGTTCTTCCGGCGTCCAAAGCCCGGTTTCTTCGAGGTAATCGCCGCAATACGGAACGAGGAGGTCGATCCACATCGCAATCTTGCGCAACGAAGCGTCGTCGATTTTGACGTCGCGGTGGTTGGCGTCGCGTTCGCCGCGGAACATCGTAACGACGCGGCTCTTGGCGGCGCCCGCGTGATACGGCGGGAGCATTTCCGGGCCCTCTTGGATTCCCAAGTAGTGCGTGTACGGGCCGTTGTGCGCGCCGTTTTGCGTCAGGTTGAGGTACGCTTCGCTGAACGTTCGCCCCGATTTGTTATTCGTTTCGGCGTGTTTCGGGTTGTCGAAAGACGCGTTCCCAAGGAGACTAAACGGGGCCGGGGTTCCGTCGGCTTTCGTTCCGCCGGTGTGGCAGGAGACGCAATGACCGTCCAAAATCGGTTGGATTTCGCGAACGAAACTAAACCCGGAGTCGGCGAAGCGGCCCGGCGCCGGCGTCCAAGCGAGCTTCGGCGTCGCGACGCCCTTGCGGAGCGCGTCCGTCGTCGTCGCGGTTTCGGCGCCGACGTTTTGAATGATGTTTTCCTTCGGCTCGTGACAGCCGACGCAGCCGAACGTTTCGCCCGGTTGGAGCGTCGACCAACTGCGCATCGTTTGCGCGACGTCGCCGTTTTCGTCGATCAGCTGGAAGTAAACGGGCGTCAGCGCCGGGACTTCAAAGTACGCGGAGCCGTCCGCTTCGACCGGAACTTCGCCGAGAACTTTTTTCACGTCCCAAGTCCCGTTGAAACCGGCGACCGGCGTCGCGACCATCGCGCCCCCCGCCGGGCCGCCGTTGCCGTTGCTGCGAACCCCCGCGGCGCGGAAGTCGAGCGCGACGACGCGGAGCGACTTGATTTTCCCGCGTTCGACGCCCGCGAGCCCCGGGCCTTCGTACACGTCTTGAACGTAATAGCGCCCCGTTTTTTCCTTCAAGTTCACTTGCGAAGCGCGGGTCGTCGGGAGCGAACGCTCGGCCAACGGGAGCGCTTGCCCGCAGCTGATCGCCGGGTCGAACGCGAGCAACTCGCGCTTGCCGTCGACGTCGAACCAATAAACGCCGAACGGAACGTCGTACCACTTCCCGTTCGGACGGCGGCCTTCCGGCAAATACGCGACCAAGAAGTTATGTTCGTCGAACGCGTAAGGATATTGGAAGAGTTCGCCGTCTTGCCCGTAAGCGTCGATTTTGTCCGCCGGGGTTTCGCGAACCGGAGCGATCAACGTCGCGCCGGAGTTTTCTTGCGTCCCCTTCGCGCGGTCGATCATCAACAGCTTGCCGTGTTGGTAGGAGTGGTGTCCGGACGCGATCGCGATCACCTTGCTCGCCGCCCCCGGAACGCCGCGAGCGTGCATAATCGTCGTCGGGAAGTAGGAGTTGTTTCCGTAAAATTCCGTTTGCCCGGTTCCGTCGACGTTCATCGCGAAGAGCGGTTGCGGGAAGATTTGTCCGCGGTCGTTATAGTCCCAACGGGTGTAAACGACGCGACCGTCCTCGATGATTTGCGGGTAGTTGACCGTAACTTGGTCGACCGAAACGCGACGGAGGAAGCGGCCTTGCGCGTCGCAAGTATAAAGGTTCGACACTTCCGTCCACCAGCAGTCGGTGATTTGCGCGCAACGGGTCGAGCAGAAGAGGAAGTCGCCGTTCGGGAGGTAAATCGGCTCAATGTCGGCGACGCCGAGCCCAAACGTGATTTGCCGCGTCTTTTTCGTTTCAATATCGTATTCGTAGAGGTGGAAATCGTCTTCCGTGAAACTTTTGCGCATCGCGAAAACGATTCGCTTCCCGTCCCAAGAGACGTCGGGGTCGCGAATCGTCCCTTCCGCCGTCGAGACGAGAACTTCGTGCTTGAGCGTTCCGTCCGGTTGGAACGTCGCGAGGCATAGTTGGCCGCCCGGCTTGCGGTCGACGCTGAAATCGCGGTAGGCTTCGTCGGTAACGTCTTCGGTGTAAGCGTAATGGCTCGCGCCGATAACGTAGTGCTTCGTGTAAACGAACGCCGGCGCGTTGGCGACGACGACGGCCAAACGGCGAGCGCGGCGAGCCTTGCAAACGTCGGCGTAAAGTTCGCGCCAACGCGGATCGGTTCCGTTCGCGGAGTCGGCGGCCAAGTCGACGAAACGAGAACGGAGCTTTTCGACCGCTTCCTTCGACCCGGCGGAGGCGACAAATTCGTTTTCTTCGTCAAAATCGGCGTCTTCTTCGAGCGCGGTCAAGAGGCGGTCGACGAGATCGCGCTCTTTCGAGTCGCTTTTTTCGTCGACAAAGAACTCCGGCGCGGCGCCCTTCGCGTCTTGCGCCAACCAATCTTGGAAGAGACGCGCTTCGAACTTGGCGGCGTCGAACCCCCAATCGGACTCGGCTCCGCTCGACGACGCGGGCGCGCAGCCGAACAACAGGGCGAACGTCGACGCCCAAACGCTCCAAACGGCGAAACGGTTAATCAACGACGGCATTTTTCCCTCCGCAACGCGCCCGAAACCGAACGCGAACTTAAAATTCCAAACCAAAACAAAAATCAATAAACGACGTCCAACCGCGAAACCGCCGCCGAACGCCAAGTCGACCAAACCGCCGCCGACGCCGCCAAACGCCCGCCGAACGCCGATTTTGACAATATTAATTAATATAGGGCGAAAAACTTCCGCTCGACGCGTTCCGCCGACGTCTCTCTCAACGACCGTTCGCCGTCTTTCGCCGGTCTTTTCAACGCCGTCTCCGGCGTCAAAACCGCCGCGACCGTCAAAATCGCCAAAATCGTCTAAGCCGTCAAAACGATTGCAACGACCCAAACAATTAAAACCGACGTTCGTCGACGCGTCAAACGGCGGCGGGCGCCATCGTAACCGCGAACTCGAACGACACGGCGAGCTTCCCTTCGCAATAAACTTTCGCCTTAAGGAAATAGGCCGCGGCCATCTTTTCCTTAAACGAAACGCGCAGTTCAACCGTTTCGCCGGGGCGGACGATCCGCTTGAACTTGACGTCGTTGATGCGACCGACGACCGGCTTCAGCTCGACGCCGGGTTCGCCGCCTTCGCCATTTTCGCTATTTTCCGTCTCTTGCGCCGCGATCAGCCGCGACGTAAAGATCGCGCCCGCCTGCATCGCCGCTTCGCAAAGGACGACGCCCGGAACGATCGGCGCGCCCGGATAATGCCCGGCGAAGAAAAATTCATCTTCCTTAAAGCGGTACGCGCAAACAATTTCCTCGTCGCTCCACTCGCGAATCTCGTCGACGAACAGGAACGGCGCCCGGTGCGGAATCGCCGCCAAAATCGCTTCTTTCGAACCGTCGAAGGTCGTTTTTTCTTCCATTTTCTTCCCCGTTTCTCCGTTTTTTCCAATTTAACGTCGCGAACGCTCCGCCGCCAACCGGCAAAGTCGGTCAAACCAACAAAACCGCTAAAACCGCGCCAACGCCAACCGGCGAAATCGCCGGAAACGTTAAAATCGCTCCGTCGAAGCAGCGGTGAAGACGTTTTCCCGCCTTCCCCGATCTTCCCGTCGTCGAGCCGAACCGTTCGCGACGCGTCGTTAAAACTTGCGCAATCCTTACGTTTTGCGCCGTCGACTCAGTTTCCGGCCCCGGCGACCAAGAAACCGTCGACGTCGTTCGCCGCGATGACGCCGTAGTTCACCGCGCCGAGCCAACCGGACATAATAATCCCGACGCTCCCGGCGTGGAAGAGCCCGCCGACTTTCGACGCGAGCGCGCGGCTGACCGCGAGCCCTTCGTACTTCGTCCCGAAGGAGGCGCCCCCCCAGTGGTCGGTGTAATCCTTGAAGGTTTTCGGCGTCGCGGCTTCGACGTAAGCGACCTTCTCGCGAATCCCCGGAACGTACTTGTCGAGCGCGTCGAGCGTCGTTTCGATCAGGTCTTGCTTGCTCGCTTCGTACTCTTCGGGGCTCAGGTTCGCCCAGTCGTCGTAATTGGCGTTCGAGCTGGCGACGACGTAATAACGGTCGGTTCCCGGGCGCGTTTTCGGATAGTAGAAGGAGTAAGTGCGGCTCGTAATGTCGCGGCTAAGGAGCCAGTCGGCGCGGAATTCCGGCGCGACGGAGGTGAAGAGCAAGTCGCCGCATTTCTCTTCGTCGATCGTTTCGCCCGGTTTCAACGCGATGTAAACTTGCGCGCTCGAGTTGTTGAGGCGCGTCGCTTCCGCGTCGGCGATAAAGTCGGCGTCGAAATACTCGCGACCGACGAGATCGAAGATCGTCCCTTTGAGGTTCCCGTTCGAGAGGACGGCGCGAGCGCGAATCGTCTTCCCGGCCAGCGCCGAGACGTTCTTCGGACGCCCGCCGATTTCCGCCGACTCAACCGTCAACGGCTCCGACGCGACGCGAACGCCGACGACTTTCCCGTCTTCGACCAAAATCTTTTCGACCGGAGCGTTCGTCGCGATATCGACGCCGTTCTTGACGAGTTCGTCGCGCATCATCTTGATGAAGAGGTCGGTGCCCCCTTGGAAGGTGAAAACGCCCTTCGACATAAAGTTCGAGAAGACGATGCCGTACGTGATCGCCGGGTCTTCGAGGGTCGAGCCGTTCGCGTACGTGATCGGCTCCATCAAGAGGCGAACGACGTCGGGGCGGCCCGGGAAGAACTTGTCGAACAGTTCGCGGGTCGTCGTCGTTTGATCGTCGTAATGCGTTTGGTTGCGCGCTTCGTCGAAGAACGCCTTAACGGTTTCTTCGGCGATTCCGAACTTCTCGACGAGGAGCCGGGTGAAGTCTTCGCGGTTGAAGGTCGTCGTCAGCGAGAATTGCGGGTTGTCGAACTTAATCGCCGGAAGTTGAACGATGCGGTCGGCGATTTCTTTGTTCCAATAACGACGGCAGCTCTTGATCATCCCGACCGGGAAGCCGTGCAGCGAGACGTCGAAAATGTGTTCGCCTCCGCCGCGACGGAACCAAGTCGCCAACCCGCCGAGCTTGTAATGGCGTTCCAAAAGAAGAACTTTGTGCCCGCCGCGTCCCAAAATATTGGCGGCGGTCATCCCGGCCAACCCGGAGCCGATCACGACGACGTCGTATTCGTCGGCGAAGCGTTCGTTATTTTCGATTTTTTCGTTGTTTTCCGTTTGCATAAGCGTCCCGAACGTCGAACGGCCGCCGCGTTTCCGGACGACGCGTTCCGTTTTTTCGATGTTTTTTAGCGTTTTTTGACGTTAATTAATATATAAGGGCGAAAAGCGCGCGCAAACCCGCCGTCGCCGACGCTCCGCCGCCCGCTCGTTCGTTCCGTTTTCGCCGAAGCCGCCCGACAAACGTCCGACGAACCGACGAAAAACACAAGCGCCGAAGAAGCCCAAGGAAGTCGCGTC
>JAFYVO010000387.1 GCA_017549085.1 Thermoguttaceae bacterium | reverse complement strand
GTTGGGTTGGTTGGGTTGGTTGGGTTGGGGCGGCGCGACGCGGAGTTCGCCGAGACGGAGGAGCGAGGAAGCGTCGAAACCTTCCCAAACGGCGTCGCGGCAACGCGGCGAAAGAGCGTCGAAAAGCGCGTCGGCGGCGTCGGCCTTTTCGTCAAAAACGGCGAAATCGTCCGCGTCTTCGTCGTCAAAGTCTTCGTAATCGTCGTCTTCGTCCCAATCGTCCGCGTCGTCGAACTCTTCAAACTCGTCGTCTTCTTCGTCGTCGAAGTCGCCGTTGTCTTCAAAAGCGGGCCCGCCGACGTTTTCCGGAACGGTGAAAGGCCAAGGGAAGATCCCGTGAACGAGCGCGTCGACGATTAAGTCGGGGTGGAGCGCGCCGTCGAAGGCGATCCCGAGAAGCCCGTCCGATTCGGCCGCTTCGACCGGCGGGAAAAATCGGGAAGGCGGAATTTCGAAAGAAGAGGGCGCGTTGTTGGCGGCGTCGGAGGGGGACAAGTCGAGAACTCCAAGGGGCGGGAAAGGAAGGGCAAGAAATAGAAAGGGGCGTCCGTCGCCGCGTCGCGAGAACGAAGGGCGGCGGACGCTTGCAAGTCGCCGATTTTAGGCGAACGCTAAACTACTTTTCGAGCGAAATTTTCGCGAACTCGTCCCAAAGGAGCGCGCTCGTTTGAACGCCGTCGAAGAAGGCGCGGAGGTCGAACTTTTCGTTCGGCGAGTGAATCCCGTCGTCTTCGAGCCCGAAACCGACCAAAATCGCTTCGGCGTTCAACTTTTGACGCAACTTCGCGACGATCGGAATCGAACCGCCGTCGCGAACGAAGAGCGGGCGGCGTCCGTAAACGCGCTCGAGAGCGTCGCTCGCCGCGACGATGAACGGGCCGTCGAGCGGAATCAACATCCCGCCGGAACCTTGCGAACAGGTCAGATCGATCTTGATTCCCGGCGGCGCAACCTTCGCGAGGTGAGCGCGGAGCCCTTCGCGAATCTTTTCCGGGTCTTGGTTCGGGACGGTGCGGAAGGTGAACTTCATCGACGCCCAGCTCGGAATGATCGTTTTCCCCCCTTCGCCTTGGTAACCGCTGGTCAGGCCGTTGACGTCGAAAGACGGACGGGCGCCGCGGCGTTCGAGCGTCGTGAATTCCGGTTCGCCGAACTCGGCGTCGATCCCGATTTGCGCCTTATTTTCTTCCGCGTCGAACGGGTTGCCGGCCAGCGCGTCGCGTTCCAGTTGCGAAATTTCCGCGACGTCGTCGTAAAAGCCGGGGATTTGGATCTTGCCGTTTTCGTCGATCATCGAGTCGATAATCTTCGCCAGCGCGATCGCCGGGTTGTAGACGGAACCGCCGTAAATGCCGGAGTGAAGGTCGCGATTCGGGCCGGTCGCTTTCAACTCGAAACCGACGACGCCGCGCAGACCGTAAGTGATCGCCGGGATTCCGGGGCCCGCCGCCGACGTGTCGCTGACGACGATCGCGTCGCAGGCGAGGAGTTCGCGGTTCGCCGCGTCTTCCAGGAAGGTCGAAAGCGCGTCGCTCCCGACTTCTTCCTCCCCTTCGAGGATGAACTTGATTTGAAGCGGGAAAGAGCCGTTGACCGCCAAGTAAGTTTGGAGCCCGCAAAGATGCGCGCAAGATTGGCCTTTGTCGTCGTTCGCGCCGCGGCAGTAGACTTTTTCGTCGCGAATCGTCGGCTCGAACGGCGGCGAAACCCATTCTTCGAACGGTTCGGCCGGCTGGACGTCGTAATGGCCATAAATCAGGACGGTCGGAGCGCCGGGGATTTTCGGGGATTCGCCGTAAACGAGCGGAGCGCCGGCGGTTTCGATCGTTCGCGCTTCCATCCCGAGCTTTTCGCGGATGAAGGAGACGAGCCAATCGGCCATTCGGCGAACGTCGTCTTTGTGTTCGCGTTGGGCGCTGACGCTCGGAATGCGGAGCGCGTCGAACCATTGCGCGAGAAACGCTTCTTTGTTCGTTTCGATGTATTGCTTATAATCGTTATATTTGTCGGTTGCGTTCATCTTTTTGGACGTATTTTCTCTAAAGCGCCGCGAAAAATAACGACGGCGACGTTAATCGACAGTTTCGGGGAAATAAGGCGAGGCGGAAATTACCCCGGCGGCCAAGCGAAACCGCGTCCGCCGATCAGGTGGAAGTGGAGATGCGGAACCGTTTGCATCGCGTTTTGACCGCAGTTCGAAACGACGCGGTACCCCTCTGCGGCGACGCCGAGTTCGCGCGCCAAACGGCGAATAACGGCGAAGATATGCCCGATGAGCGGGGCGTCTTCCGGTTCGACGTCGTCGAGCGAACGCAGCTCTTTCTTCGGGATAACGAGGACGTGAACCGGCGCTTGCGGCGCGACGTCGTGAAACGCCAAGCAGAGGTCGTCTTCGTAAACGATCGACGCCGGAATCTCTTTATCGATAATGCGTTTAAAAATTGTTTTTTCGGACATAAAGCGCTTTCTCGCGGCGGCAAACCGCTTGATGTTGAGGAAAAGACGCGGAAAATCGTCGGCGGCGGGCGTTAAACGCGTTAGAATCGGTTAAACCGGCGCCGTCGCGTCGGTTTAAGGGCGTTAGGCGCGTCGCTCGACGTCTCTTCTATTAATATAGTCGAAATCGGCGCGCGAAACAAGGGAACGCGAATAAAAACCGACTTTTTTCCGGAAAAAACGTTTAATGGTCGCGCGGTTTGCGCCGGTAATAACGCCTTGTCCTCTCTTAAAAAGATAAAACGCGGGGAATGGATAAAATAGGCGGAGAAATAAAAAGGCCGTCGACGTTCGGGGCCCGGGTCGACGGCTTGGGGAAGAGGGGGCGAGGACGGCGACGTTTCGCTCGGGACGCGGTTAAAGTTTGACGATTGCGTCGAGTTTAACCGCTCGCGACGCGTCAAGCGATGCGAAACTGCCAAAAACGCTTCCAATTTTCCGGCGTTCCGGGGGAGACGCGTCCAAGGAGCGTTTCGCGCGTCGAGCCGGTCAGTTGCGGAAGGGAAGCGGGAACGCCCGCCGCGAAGAGCGCGCCCAACATCGCGACCGCGACCGCGTCGAACGAGTCTTCGAGGAAACCGAACTCGTCGAGCGAGTGGAATTGGCGCGGCGTAAAAAGGGCGGAAAGTCGGTTGAACAGGAGTCCGTTTTGCTTCGCGGCGCCGGTCAAGACGACGTCGAACGGCTCGTTGAAGCGGGCGGCGTTCGCCTCGACGCTTTCGACGATCGACTCGGCGACGTAATGCGCCGCCGTGCAAAGGGCGTCGAGCGCGTTGAAACGTCGAGTTTCGTCCTTTTGCAGGGCCTCCAAATAGAACGGCGCGTCGAGCGTCGAGGAAAGGGGGGACGAAAAATAACGCGGCGGAAGGGCTTCCTTGCCCCGCGCCCGTCGAGCTTCCCGCCAAAAGTCGAGAAGTTCGGCGTTTCGGCTTCCTTGCACGGAAAGGCGCCCGCCGACGTCGAGTTGCGATTGTCCTTTAGTCGTCGCTTCGGTCAACGCGTTCAGGAGCGAACCGCAGGGGACGACCTCCTGAAAAGCGACGCGAGTCCAAGATTTTTTGTCGTTCGTCGACGACGGAACGTACGTCCAGCGCGCCGTTTCGCCGAGGTCGATCAGAAGACGGTCGCGTTCGGAGCCGCCGAGCAAAATCCAATACGGCAGCGCGAACGCGGAAAGGCCGCGCCCTTCGGTCGACCAATCTTTGCCGACGAACGCGTCGACGACGTTCAAACCGGTTTTTTCCGCGAGAAGGGCGCCGTCGGCGAGCCCGTAACGAGTCGGCGGAGCGTCCCAAGCGGCGGCGCGCGTCCAGACGCCGGGATCGTTAATCGCGACGGCGACGAGTTCGTCTTGGCGAACGTCCGTTTCCGCGAGAAGGGCCTCGATCGCTTCCGTCAAGAGCGACGTCAACATAACGCGGATTTGGAAAAGTTGGGTTAAATCGGACGGCGCGTCCGCGGAACCGACGTTCGCGGCGTCGGCGTTTTTTTCGCTCTCCGCGTCGACTTGGGCGCGCAGTTCGTCGAAAGCCTTGAAAATTTCCTCCGGCAGGTCGAACGACATACTTTTGGGGAGAACGACGCCCGCGCCGGGACGCGACCCTTCCAAGCCGACGAGCGCCGCTTCGAGTTTGCGCGCCTTCGACGAAATGTGAACGCCGACGAACCAATGGAGGGACGGCGACGAATTCGGGGTTTTATTTCTGAAAAAAAACATCGAACGCTCCGTTTCTTAGTCGACGTGTCGACGAACGAAAAAATAAAAGGGCGCGTAAGGCGAACGTCGCGGAACGTTCGACGCAAAAAAGGTTCGCGTTGGCGACAACGGCGGGATAAGGGGCCTGAAAAGTCGAGGGGAACGAACGTTGGGGAAAAGTCGCCGATTTCAAGCGCCGAACGAGCCCGATCGATAGGAAACGGGCGCGTCGACAAGGCGGTTTCGCCGCTCTCGCCGAGAAAGCGGGCGAAACCGAAAAACGACTCAGATCGTGATTTCCGACGCCGAATAATGGCTGGAACGCGATTTTTCCGAATGTTGGGAACGTTCCGGTTTTACGGGCGTCCAAAGAAAGGGATTGCGGCCCGTTTCGCGGAACATCGCCGCCCCTTTCACAAACTCGTGGAAAATGCGACGGTCGAGAACGGACGCGGCGATCGATTCCGGGTGGAACTGAACGCCGACGGCGAGCCAGTCTTCGTAAGTCGATTCGATCGCTTCGACGACGTTGTCGCCCGGGCAACGCGCCGAGACGAGGAAATTCGGAGCGACGTCGTCGACGGCCATATGGTGCATGCTCGAAACGCGGACGTCGTTGTCGCCGTAAACGCGGTCAAGCAGCGAGTTCTTTTCGACGACGAGACCGTGGCGATGGTACGGATCCATCGGGTCGCGGTGCGGGAAGGCGTGCGGAATATCGTCCGGAATATGAAGGAAAAGGGCTCCCCCTTGCTCGACGTTGAGGAGCTGCATCCCGACGCCGATCGCGAGAACCGGAAGACGACGGCGCGCGACTTCGCGTATCAGGGCGCGGTCGAATTTTTCGCGTTGCGGCGGCATCGGACGGGTGTACGGGTGCAACATATAGCCGTCGTTGCGCGGGTCGAGGTCGCCGCCGCCGACGAAAACGATTCCGTCCAGTTCGTCGAGTTGTTCGAG
>JAFYVO010000386.1 GCA_017549085.1 Thermoguttaceae bacterium | reverse complement strand
GGAAGAGCGCAAGCGCTTGAAGAAGCGTCGCTTCCGAGACGTTCGGACGCGCTAAAATCGCTTCCCAAACGACAAAAGCGTCGGCGTTCATTTCTTCGCGCAGGAGCGAACGAACGTCGTCGACGAGCGCTTCCGGCGACTTGGCGGCGAGTTCGGCTTGAACTTCGTCGGCCGAGCGCGTCGCGATTCCGGCGAACGGAAGGTTCGGGCGACCCGGGAGCTTGCGGGATTGGGTCGAAGCGGCCTTGGACGCCGGCGTCGGCAAACCGAGACGGAATCCTTCCTCCGCGTAAGAGCGGGAAAGGGCGAGCCCGAATGCCGTCGCGGCAAGGAGTCCGAGCGCCGTCCCGACGAGCAACGCTCGAAGCCGCTTATTCAACGGTAAAGCAAAGGCGCGCGAACGCCCGTCGCTTTGAAAAATTTGTCGTTTCATTTTCTTTCTCCTAACGAGGATCGCTCGACTTGCCCGCGTCCGAATCGACGGGGGGAAGACGGCGTTTCTTCTATTATACTAAAGGGACGAACGAGAAGGGAAGACGGATTGGAAAAATTTGAAAATATTTCGTTTTTTTTCTAAAACGCAATATAAAAACGCGGCTTTTTAAATTGGGAAAGAAAAATGTTAAGATAGGAAGAATGACGCGGCGGCAAAAGACGGTTGTAACGCTTTTAACAAAGACGTCGGTTTTGACTCCGCGGCGCCTTTTCTTGGTTTTAAAGCGGAAAGTCGGGCGATAATGGAGGCGGAGGAACGGACGCGAAGAAGCGTTTCGCCTCCGTCGAGCGCCAAACGCGGCGCGCAGAGCGTAAAAAACGACAAGAAACCGTCATAATCGTTAAAAATTACCGTTTTTTTGGAAAAATGGGGAAAATAACGGCGGATGGGGGCTTTGCAAAGCGTAATTTTAAGAGAAAATATAGACAAAATAGCGAAGCAAGGAAGTCTGCGCATCTTCGTTAATTTTGGCCGCCGCGTTCGGCGATAAGCGCCGCGTTTTTGGGGCGCGTCTTGGGCCAAGAGTCGACGGCGCAAAAAACTTGCGTTGCGAAACGGCAACAAATAAGACGTCCGCGGACGTTGTTTGATATTTCAAGAGGAGTTTGAGATGAAAATCATCGGTTTGACGTTGCGCGCGTCGTTGGCGGCGGCGCTTTTGGCGGTCGCTCCGAGCGCGTTCGCGTTCGGCGGTCTTTTCGACGGCGGTCTTTTCAAGAGCGCCGAACCGGAATACGTCGTCGACGACGGTTCCTTCTTTGCCGGCGAAGCGCTGACGATCGGCGAAATGGCCGCTCCGTCGCCGTTCTTCGCGAGCGCCGCGAACGAAAGCTATTCCGGTTGCGCGTCTTGCGGCGATGAAACCGGCGTCGTTTACGGCGGCGGCATTCCGGCCGCGGTCGACTGCTGCGACCCGTGCGCGTTCGTTTGCGATCCGTGCGAACCGTACGCCGTTTGGGGCGGTTATCGTTCTTCGTACGTTCCGGGCCAACCGGTTCGCAACGTTCTTCGCGGCGTCCGCAACATTCTCTGCAACGTGAGCCTCTTCTGCCAACCGGCTTACGTCTGCGATCCGTGCTGGTCGGTCTGCGATCCGTGCTGGAGCCCGTGCGATCCGTGCTGGACTTCCTGCGAAACGACCTGCGGCGCTTCCGCTCCGCGTTGCTGCGGCGACGGTTACGTCCCCGGCGAAACGAACGCGTTGAACCCGGAAACCGGTTTGCCGCAAACGGGCGTCGACGCCGGCGTTTCCCCGACCCCGACCCCCGCGATTCAAACGGAAACCCCGGCCGCTCCGGCGATTCCGCAAACCGCGCCGCAATTTGACCTTCCGAGCGCCGCGCCGGAAACGATTCCGACCCCGGAACCGGCGCCCCTTGGTTCCGGCGTCCTGAACATGCTCGTTCCGGAAGACGCGGTCGTTTACGTCAACGGCTACCGCACGAAGCAAACCGGCGCCGTTCGTTCCTTCGCGGCGAAGAGCCTTGAATACGGCGAAACCTATTCGTTCGAAATTCGCGTCGTCGCTCTCCGCAACGGCCAAGTTTACGAAGACGTCCAACACGCGACGCTGACCGCCGGTCAAGAAACGGCGTTGGCGTTCAACCTGTCGCTCCGCTCGAACCAAGCGGTCGCCGCTCGCTAAGAGTTGCGTTAGCGCAGGTTAGCTTTAAGCGAAAACGATAAAAAAACGACGCTTTCCTCGCGGAGAGCGTCGTTTTTTTTCTTGCCGCGTCGTCGGCGACGCAAGAAACGAGAAAACGCCGCCGCGCCGCGAATATTGAGCGCGAGCGAGGCGGCGAAAGTGCGACGGTCGAACGTCGGCGCGTCAGTCGAGCGTCGAAATCGCTTCGAAGTCCGCTTTCAGCGAGCGGTAAAGGCGTTGGTAAACCGCGAACGCCGCGTCGTATTTCTTTTGCGCGTCCGGGTTAGGCGCGAGTTCGGAGACTTGACGAATCGTCGCGTCGCAGGCTTCGACGACGTTCGAGTAATCGCCGCCGCCGACCGCCGCCAAGAGCGCGACGCCGAACGCCGGGCCTTCTTCGGAGTTGAGCGTCGTCGTTTTGCTCCCGAAAACGTCCGCTTGAATTTGGCGCCAGAACGGGCTCTTCGCGCCGCCGCCGGACGCTCGAACTTCGCCGACCGGGACGCCGAGACCGCGGAAAATGTCGATCGCTTCGCGCAACGAGTAAGCGACGCCTTCCATAATCGAGCGCGCGATTCGACCGCGGTCGCTCGACAGGGTGAGCCCGACGAAGCAGCCGCGAGCGTTCGGGTCGGCGTGCGGCGTCCGTTCTCCGCTCAAATACGGGAGGAAGAAGAGTCCGTCCGCGCCGATCGGCGTCGCCGCGGCTTCCGCCGTCAAGAGTTCGTAGACGTTTTGACCGTTGGCTTTAGCTTTTTCGTAAAGTTCCGGGCAAAGCGCGTCGCGGAACCATTGCAGCGAGCCCGCCGCCGAGAGGGTGACGCCCATCATGTGCCATTTGCCGCGGACGGCGTGGCAGAACGTGTGAACGCGCCCGAGTTTGTCGTATTTAACTTCGTCCGAGTGAACGAACGCGACGCCGCTCGTGCCGAGGGAAGTCGAGAGAACGCCGCTGCGGACGATCCCGTTCCCGACGGCGCCCGCCGCGCAGTCCCCGGCGCCCCCGACGACGACGCAGTCGGTCGTTAAGCCGAGTTGTTCCGCGACTTGCGGCGTCAGTTTGCCGGTGACGTCTTCCGATTCGAAAACGGTCGGGAGGAGCGATTCGTCGAGTTGGAGCGCGTCGAGGAGCGGTTTCGACCAACGACGATTCGCGACGTCGAGGAGGAGCGTGCCGCTGGCGTCGCTAACTTCCGTCGCATATTCGCCGGTCAAACGGCGGCGAATTTCGTCTTTCGGGAGCAACACCTTGGCGACGCGGTCGAAGTTTTCCGGTTCGTTGTTGCGGAGCCAAACGATTTTCGGCGCGGTAAAGCCGCTCATCGCGGGGTTTGCGACCATTTCGATCAGCTTGTCGCGACCGCCCGCCGCCGCTTCGATCTCAGCGCATTCTTTCGCGGTGCGTTGGTCGTTCCAAAGGATCGCCGGACGGATGACGGCGTCGTTCTTGTCGAGAAAGACGGAGCCGTGCATTTGCCCGGAGAGCCCGATCGCCTTGACGTCGCTCCCTTTAACTCCCGCTTTCGCAACGACTTCCGGGACGACCTTAACGACGGCGTTCCACCAGTCGTCCGGGTTTTGCTCCGACCAAAGCGGACGCGGCGCGTAGAGCGGATACTCCGCGCCGCCGCTAGCGAGAATCGTCCCGTCGGCGCGAACGGCCAACACTTTAACGCCGGAAGTGCCGACGTCGATCCCTAAATAAACGTTCATAAAACGCTCCGTAAAACGTAAATGTCTAATGCTGAAAAATAGCGCGTCGCCTCGACCGTTGTAGTTTGGGCGATTTTCCCCTTGATTATAACGGAAGCGCCGTTTATTTTCCAGCGTTTTTTAGCTTGTCGTCTTTTTTTTTAACTTTTTTTCGAGTTTACGCGCTGAAATTGGGGTTGAATGGGCAAGAAGGGAAAAACGGGCTATTTAAACTTACTTGACAAAACCGGTTGTTATTCCGCTTGCCCCCGCTTTTAACGCCGCATTTTTTCGATATAATGAAAGGCGTGTTTAACTTTTGCGCTAATTGGCTATTCTGGGGGAAAAAGAAGAGATGGGCAAAATGGCGAGGCTGGATAAAACTGCGAAAGCGCGGCGTCGGGGCGACTTCCGTTGGAGACGGTTTCGCGCCTTCACCTTGGTCGAATTGTTGGTCGTGATCGCGATCATCGGCATTCTTATTGGGCTTCTTCTCCCGGCGGTTCAAGCGGCTCGCGAGTCGGCGCGGCGGATGCAATGCGTCAACAACCAAAAGCAATGGGGCGTCGCGTTGCAAAACTATTGCTCGGTTTTCAACAAGTTGCCGAGTATGACCGAACGCGCCAACTCCTGCGTGTCGCCGCACGTTCACCTGACGCCTTACATCGAGCAAACGAATTTGCGTTATATGATCGACCTGAACGTCGACTTGTACAAATACCGCGCCGGTTCGACCCGAAGCGTCCAACTGAACGACGTTTACATCGCGCCCGCCAAAACGCCGTTCCCCGGAACGCGCTGCCCGAGCGACGGCGGCCCGGCGACGGTAACCGACGATATTAACGACGTTTACGCGACGAATAATTACGTCTACTGCGTCGGAAGCGGAACCGGGAACACGTTTCGTATGAACAGTACGCTCTCGACCGGCGCCGAGTCGGAACGCGCCGGAGGGCGTTCCGACGGCGCGTTTTATTTCGCCTCGAACCTGGGTTTTGAGTCCTTTACGGACGGGACGAGCAACACGACGATTATGTCCGAATACCGCGTCGGCGCCGGAACGAAGGATTTGACCGACGTTACGTTGGAGGAAATTCTCGAGAACCCGACGATGCGCGGCGTCTATATGGCCGACTTTTCGGCCGCGAACGCGTCGAAATACGCGCAAATTCGCGACGCTTCCGAAGCGCAACTCGAAGCCTTCCTCGCCGGAACGCCGAAATGGCGCACCGACGTCGGCAAGGGCTGGATCGTCGGAAAGTACGACTCGACGCTCTTTAACGCGTATTTGGCGCCGAACTCGCGTCTTCCCAATATTTATATGTCGAATTACGGCTTCTTTGCCGCTCGAAGCGCTCACTCGGGGGGCGTGAACGTCTTAAAAGCCGACGGAAGCGCGACTTTCGTTTCCGACACGGTCGATATGGACGTTTGGCGCGCCGCCGCGACGATCGCCGGAAATGAGACGGAAGCCTTGTGATAAAACAAGTTGCGCCGTTGCGTGAAAACGAACGCCAAACTAACGAAAAAAGCGACGTTTGCGGTGTTCGCAACGCGTTGAAAAATAAGGAGTAAGAATGACCGCCGCGCTGACGCAAATTTTTTATACGATTTCCGCCGCTCTCCTGATTCCGGTCGAATTGGGGTTGCTCGTCGCGCTTTTCGCCGCTTGTTGGGGGGGCGGAAAGACGCTTCGCGAAGGTTGCTCGCGTCGTTCGGAACTTGCGAAACGACAAGAGTTGGAAACGCTTTGGACGAGCGGAAACGTCGCCGACGCGCGTGAAGCGCAAACGCGCCTTCGAGCGGCGGCGCAACCGACGGGAACCCTTGCGACGCTTGCCGCTCTTGCCGAAAAAATCGACGACGAGGCGTTCGTCGAGAAGACGGTCGCGGAGTTGCAGAACGTAATGAAAGAGCGTTGCGAACGGGTCGACCGGCTCGTTAAAATGGGCCCGGCGCTGGGGTTAATGGGGACGTTGATTCCGTTGGGGCCCGCGCTTCTCGGCTTGGCTCAGGGCGATTTGGAGACGTTGGCGACGAATCTGGTCGTCGCGTTTTCGACGACGGTCGTCGGCCTAACCGTAGCGCTGATAAGCTCTTTCGTCTTGACGGCGCAAAAACGCCGTTTCCGGCGCGACGTTGTTTTCTTGAATTTCGCGCTCGACCGTTTGAGCGAAACGGCGAAGAAAACGAAGACAATCGTTGAAACGGAACGCGTTGGAAATAAAGATGTTGCGAAAGACGGGAATGAGGCCGAAGAATGAGAAAGCGCGGTCGTTTTTGTTCCGGAGCGTTCGACGCGCCCTCGGAGTCGCTTCTTGCCGGGGTTGAAAATTTATTCGACGTCGCAATCGTTTTTGCGGTCGCGTTGATCGTCGCGCTTGCGACCTATTGGAAGTCGCCGCTTCTCTTTGAAAACGAAGATTTTACGGCGGTGGTGAATCCGGGAAAACCGGATATGGAGCTGGTCGTAAAAGAGGGGCGCGAACTCAAGCGGTACAAGGCGAGCGGCGAAAGCGGGAGCGGAGAAGGCGAGTTGCTCGGGCGCGCTTACCGACTTCCGGACGGCCAAGTCGTTTACGTTCCGACGGATAAGGAGAAGCGACGCGACGTCGAAAACGCGGCGGACGAAAACGGAAATTCGGGAGAAAACGAATGAACGGCGTTTTTAACTTGTTAAAGCGTTGCGTTTTAGAAACGACGGTCGTCGGCGCTGGAAGCCGCGTTGCGACCGTCGTTTTTTTGACGTTGTTCGCGGCGTTTTTTACGTCGTGTCGTCAAAGCGAAGAGACGACGCAAAATCCGGAGACTCAAACGGTTGCGACGGTTGAAAAAAGCGCCGTCGACGAAGAGAAAGAACGCCGAACTTTTAAGGTCGCGTTCGTCGGTTGGAGCGACGCCGATTTCGCGCGTTGGCGCTCGGCGACCGAAGGAACAAATTTCGCTCCGCAAGCCGTTAAGCGCGAGGCGTTTGCGTCGACCGACTTTACCGATTGCGAAGCCGTTTTGATTCGCGCGATCGGTTGGAATCCGACCGACGCGGAGCGAGAAAAGCTCGCCGAAATTTCCGCGCAAAACGTTGCAACGATTGCGTTTCCGTCGACGCTCGACGCGGCGCGGGCGGCGACGAACGTCGCTCCGGAATTGGCGGACGCGTTTTACGAATATTTGAAGTTCCCTTGCGAGGAAAACGTTCGTTCCGGCGCGGCGTTTCTCGCGAAAAATTTCGGCGGCTTGGAACGGTCGGAAATCTTTTATTGGGAAGACGTTGCGAAAGTCGCGAAGGAAGAAAAAACGACCGACGGCGCCGCGTCGCTCCCGGCGTTCGAAATCGCGCCGCCGAAAGAAGCGCCGCCGTTCGGGTATTTTTATTGGGGCCCGCAAATCGACGAAACCCTTGAAGCGTTTCAAAAACGACGCGACGCCGACGGTCGCGACCTTCCGTCTAACGCGCCTAAAATCGCGCTTTTCGGCTCGTTTTTGACGCCGTTTCAACCGGAGGAGCGCGGGCCGCAAGACGAACTGATCGCCAAGTTGGAAGCGCGCGGGTTCGACGTTTACCCGATTCACAACTTGAAAAAGAACAAGAATTTGTTGCTTGACGTCAAGCCGGATTTAGCGATTTACTTTCCGCGAGGGCGCGTCTTGCCGAACGACGAAGCGGTCGACGTCTTTAAGTCGTTGAATTGTCCGGTGTTGTCGGCTGTCTGTCTTTCCGTTTCGGAAGCGGAATACCGTTCGCAACCGGTCGGCGCGACCGGCTCGTATTACGCCTTGACAACGGCGCTACCGGAACTCGACGGCGTTATCGAAGCGACGGCGATCGCGACGAAGGACGCGGACGAAAACGGGTTCGTTGCTCGTCGGGCGCTTTCGGAACGAATTGACGCGCTTGTCGAACGTTGCGCCGGTTGGGTCGATTTGCGTCGCAAGTCGAACGCCGACAAACGGTTGGCGATCTTCTTTTACAAAGCGCCGGGGGGAAGCGCGTTGACTGCGCAGAGTCTCGAAGTCGTTCCGTCGCTGTTTAATACGTTGACGCGGCTTCGCGACGAAGGGTTCGATTTGGGCGCGGATTTTCCGCAAACGATTGAAGAATTTCGAGTTAGAATCGAGCGCGAAGGGAGGACTGTCGGCCAATGGAACCTCGGCGACTTCGAGCGTTTCGTCGAGGAAGCGCGCCCGGAGTTTATTCCGGAAAACGTTTATCGAAAATGGTTTAACGATAATTTGACGGAAGACGTTCGACGCCGCGTCGTCGACGTTTGGGGCGCGGCGCCGGGCGATTATATGACGCGCGACGTCGGGGACGAGTTTGGGATTTTGGTTCCGCGTTTGCAATTCGGGAATGTCGCGCTAATTCCGCAACCGTCGACCGCCGTTTTAGAGGACGCGCCTTATTCCAAGAACGACAACGATTTCGACGCGGTGCACGGAACCGACAAGGCGCCGCCGCATTTCTATTGGGCGGCTTATTTCTGGGCGCTACACGGGTTCGCGGCTGACGCGCTCGTTCACTTCGGAACGCACGGATCGCTCGAGTTTACTCCCGGAAAATCGGCGTTTATGACGGAAAACTGTTATCCGGACGCGCTGATCGGCGACAAGCCGCACCTTTATCTGTACAGCA
Organism: Thermoguttaceae bacterium; assembly: GCA_017549085.1. Taxonomy (GTDB): domain Bacteria; phylum Planctomycetota; class Planctomycetia; order Pirellulales; family Thermoguttaceae; genus RUG369. Next base: position 7,357 of record JAFYVO010000386.1, on the reverse strand, counting down.
TCAACAACATCGGCGAAGCGTTCCTCGCGAAGCGGCGAGCCCGGGCGACGATCGTTTCGCACTTGACGCCTCCTTTTGCGCAAAGCGAATTATACGGCGACTTAAAGGACGTCGCCGCGAAAGTTCGCGAGTATCTCGACACGTCCGATTCCGCGCTCAAAAGCGAAACGGCGGCGGCTCTCGTCGCGGCTGTTTTGCGGTCGAATTTGCTCGACGACTTGCTCGACGAACCGGCGTTTCGGGCGTTTGCGGACGCGGAGTTTCGGGCGGAGTTCGAACGCTCGGGGCGCGCCTTTGACGAAGCGCAAGTCGAGACGTTGCACCAGGTTCTGCATCGTTACGAAGACGCGTCGGTCGCCGACGGGCTACACGTTGTCGGACGCCCTTGGACGGACGAGCAAGTCGCGCAAACGGCGGCGCAAACGACGCCGGCGAAAGACGACGCCGAGAAACGATTGCGCGATTCGTTTGACGCGGAACTTAACCGCTTTGTCGACGGACTTTGCGGACGATTTATTCCGCCGTCGACCGGGGGCGATTTTCTCGTCAATCCGGACGCGGCGCCGACCGGGCGCAACCTCGCCGGACTCGACGTTCAAAAATTGCCGACGCCGGAAGCGGAGCGGTTGGCAGCGAAGTTGGCCGACGAAATTCTCGAAAATCATCGAGCGGCCAACGGCGGCGCTTGGCCGCGTCGCGTCGCTTGCGTTCTTTGGGGGGGCGAGTCGATTCGAACGCGGGGACTCGGAATTGCGCAAGTCTTTTATCTGCTTGGCGTTCGGGTAAAATTCGATTCGCGCGGAAACGCCGCCGAACTCGAATTGATTCCGTCGAGCGAACTCGGGCGGCCGCGAATCGACGTTCTCGTTCAAACGTCGGGGCAGTTCCGCGACGCGTTCGGGGCGAAGATCGAAGCGATCGATCAAGCCGTTAAGTTGGCGGCGGAAGCGGAAGACGACGCGTTTCCGAATTTCGTTCGGGAAAACGTCGCGAAAATAGCCGAGCGGCTCGTTCGAGAAAATGGAACGCAACCCGAAGAAGCGCAAGAGCTTGCGACGGCGCGCGTCTTCGGTTCGACAAACGCGCTCTCGTACGGAACCGGGATTATGCGGCTCGTCGAGCGGGGCGACCTTTGGAACGACGAAACGGAGGTCGCCGACCGCTATCTCGCGAATATGTCCGGCGTCTACCGCGACGCAAGTCGTTGGGGAACGCCGGTTAAGGGGTTGCTCGAGTTCAATCTCGACGGCGTCGAAGCGATGTTGCAGACGCGCTCCTCCAACGTTTGGGGCCCGGCGAAACTCGACCACGTTTACGAGTTCGCGACGCTCGCGACCGCCGTTCGGACGAAAACGGGGCGCGACCCGCAAATTTGGTTCGACGATTTGAGGTCGCCGACGAACCCGCGCGTCGAAACGGCTCGATCGGCGCTCCGCGAAGAGTTGCGAACGACGCTTTGGAACCCTAAGTATTTGAAAGGGTTGCAGCGCGAAGGAGCGAGCGCGGCGGCGTCGACCGCGAAGACGGTTCGCAATCTTTACGGATGGAACGTCGCGCAACCGGAGACGATCGACGCGTCGGTTTGGGAAGAGACGACCGCCGTTTTCGTCGACGACGCCCGGAACCTCGGGATTCGCGAATGGTTCGAGACGCAAAATCCCGCCGCGCTTCAAGATATGACCGCCGTTATGCTCGAAACGGTTCGCAAAGGTTATTGGGACGCCGCGCCGGAAACGGTCGAGAAAATCGCGAAACTGCACGCCGAGTTAGTCGCAAAACACGGCGCTTCCGGAAGTTACGAAACGACGGGGAATAAAAAGTTGATCGAGTTTATCGGAACGCTCCCGTTGGGAGAGGCGGGGGACGCCTACCGCGCCGAAATCGAACGGGCGACGACGCCTCCGCAAGCGCCGACGGTGCAAGGTTTAACGCTAACGGAAACGGTCGAAAACGTCGAGAAAACGGCAAACGACGCGACGTCGACGGACGCGGCGACGCGACGGCTTCGAACGCTCGCCGTCTTCGCGGTTTTACTCGGCGTCGTCGCGGCGGGCTTTTGCGTCGGCGGCGCTCGGCGATAAAGGACGAAACTCGATTTCGGTTCGATAAAACGGCGGAGAGAAATCGCGTCGACTTTTACGCGCCGCTAGCCAAACGGAAAAAATCGGGTATAATATCGAAAAGCGGGCGCTGTTTTCCGAAACGTTAGGAAGCGAAACGAACGGCGCGCCGACGTTGATATTAAGGAAAAGAAACGGCTCGCCGCCGAATCGACGGCAAGTCGCTCGACGCGACGAAGAAATGTCGAGGTGAAAAGATGACCGAAACTACCCAAACGGACAAAAAATTTATCTATCTTGACAACAACGCGACGACCGCGATCGCGCCGGAAGTCCTCGACGCAATGCGGCCCTATTTCGAAACGGAGTACTGGAACCCCAGCTCGATGTACGCTCCCGCCGAAGCGTTGGCGCGCAAACTCGACGAGGCCCGCGCGACCGTCGCTCGCCGACTCGGCGCGGCGTATCCGGACGAAATCATTTTCACCTCCTGCGCCTCCGAAAGCAACAACGCGGCGATCGTCGGCGCTTGGAAGGCGGCGCGTCGCGTCGACCCGAAACGCAACCGCGTTATCACGACGAAAGTCGAGCATCCGGCCGTTTTAGAGGTTTGCCGCCAACTCGAACGCGAAGGCGCGGAAGTCGAGTATATCGGCGTCGACGCGCAAGGGCGGATCGATTTGCGCGAGTACGTTCGAGCGTTGCGCCCGGGCGAAACGGCGGTCGTCTCGATTATGCACGCGAACAACGAAACCGGCGTTATTTTCCCGATCGAAAAGTTGGCGCGGTTGGCGAAACAAACCGACGAAAAGATCGTTTTCCACTGCGACGCGACGCAAACCGTTACGAAACTGCCGATCAATTTGAGTCGAACGGCGACCTCCGACGAACCGGTCGGCGCGTTCGCAAACGTCGATATGCTGTCGTTTAGCGGACACAAAATTCACGCTCCGAAGGGAATCGGCGCGCTTTACGTTCGCCGCGGAACGCCGGTCGAACGCTTCCTGATCGGCGGGCACCAAGAACGAGGACGCCGCGCCGGGACGGAAAACGTTCCGTATATTATCGGGCTTGCCAAAGCGCTCGACCTCGAAGCGGAAGATCGCGAAGCGACCGCGGCCCGAATGGAGGGGATGCGCAACCGTTTGCAAGCGGAACTCGAAGCGCGGATTCCTTGGGTCGTCGTCAACGGCAAGGACGCGCCGCGCACGCCGAACACGTTGAACGTCGCGGTTTACGGAGCGGAGGGCGAGGCGATTTTGATGCTGATGTCCGAAGCCGGCGTCTGCGTTTCGAGCGGGTCGGCCTGCACGTCGGGCTCGCTCGAACCGTCGCACGTTCTGTCGGCGATGAAGGTTCCGGAGGGGGCGCTGCAAGGGAACTTCCGGTTCAGCCTCAGCCGTTACACGACCGACGCGGAAGTCGACGCCGCGCTCGAAGCGTTCGTCAAAGTCGTTGCGGACGTGCGCTTTATGTCGTCGAAGTGGGATAACGTCAAGGGCGAGCCGATCGCTTGATTTTGACGGCGCAAACGGCGGCGTTCGCGCCGTCGGAGCGTAAAAAAACGCGTTCGAGTTTGCGGCTCGAGCGCGTTTTTTGCGTTAAATTAGGGGAAGCGCGGCGTTTTTGACGGGCGCGCTTCCGGCTGTTCGCGGTTTTTTAGGGAAACGCGTCGAACTAGTTTTTCGCGGAGCGGACGATCGTCCCAACGTGTTCGCCTTGGACGGCTTTCTTGAAGTTGTCCGGTTCGCGGAAGTTGAAGACCATAATCGGCATGTTGTGTTCGGCGCACTTCGCGAACGCTTCGGAGTCCATCACGCGGAGGTTTTGACGGATCGCGTCTTCGTAAGTCAGTTCCGAATAGAAGGTTGCGTTCGGGTTCTTTTTCGGGTCTTCGCTGTAAATGCCGTCGACTTTCGTCGCTTTGAGGATGACGTCGGCTTCGAGTTCGAGCGCGCGTTGAGCGGCGGCGGTGTCGGTCGTCACGAACGGGCTGCCGGTGCCGCCGGCCAAGATGACGACGCGGCCCTTTTCGAGGTGGCGTTGCGCGCGGCGACGGATGTACGGCTCGGCGACGACGTCCATCGGGAGCGCCGTCATCAGGCGGGTCGGTTGCCCTTGCGCTTCGATCGCGTCTTGGAGCGCGAGGCCGTTAATGACCGTCGCGAGCATCCCCATATAGTGCGCCGTCGCTTCTTGAATCGAGGAGTTCGCCGCTTTGAATTGCGCGCCGCGGAGGATGTTGCCGCCCCCCATCACGACCGCGATTTGAACGCCGCTTTGCGCGACGTCGACGATTTGCGCCGCCAAGTGGTTGACCGAATCCATCGAGACGCCGCGGTCGTTTTCCGGACAAAAACTTTCGCCGGAAATTTTCAACAAAACGCGGCGCGGACGGGAAGAAGAAGCGGGGGAAGGGTTCGAAGTCATTGCGTTGTGTCCTTGGAGCGCGTTCGTTTTATCGAAACTTACGGCGGAACGTTCGCGTTTGCGACGGCGCGAACGCAACGTCTAACGTATCGATTTTGAACGCGTTAGATGCGTTGAAGGAAAGGGGGAACGGCGAAAAGGGGGCCGCGAGCGCGGAAGGGCGAGGCGGCGACGTTTCCGCGTCAAATTAGTCCTATTTTGCGGAAATTTTTCTCTTTGTCAAGAGGGGCGAACGTAAAAAAACCTCGCGTCGTCGAACGACTCGACGCGAGGTTGCGCGCGACGGGCGAACCGTCGTTAAAGTTTGTCGCTTAAAAAACGAAAAGCGACCGAATCGGCGTCAAACCATATCTTTCAACGCTTTGAGGGCTTTCACCTTAATCTTCCAGTGCGCCGGTTTGGCAGGACGGTTGATCGTTTGACCCGGGTGGAACGGGTCCGGAACGTTGTCTTGCCCCGGTTTTTCCGGAACAAATTGTTTTTCGATTTTAACGAGACCCGGCAGGGTGAAGCTGTCGGTTTCCCCGAGGCTCGATTGGATCAGCGCGCCAATTTGGTCGAGGACGGCGGAAACGTCTTTCTTGCTAAGCCCCGAATTCTCAGCCAGTTGAGCGATGATTTGCGTTTTGGTCAACGGTTTCGCTTTTTCGTCGACCTTCTTTTCAACCGCTTTCTTTTCAACTTTTTTCTCGGCTTTGACTTCCGTTTTTTTCGCGCAAGCCTTTTTCGCGCAAGGTTTCTTTTCTTTAGCCATATCGCTGGTTCCTGAAGAGTTTAACGAGTCTATTAAACGAATTAAAATAATTTCGGGCGAAAAATAGGGGCGACCGAAGCGAGCTTCGTAAGTATCGCGACTAAAAACGCGCGACGTCGTTTTTCTCGTCCGAAACTATTATGACGACTTTTTTCTCCAAAAGCAAGCAAATTTCTTTGATTTCGACAAAAAAAGCGCGTCTTTTTTGATTTTTTTCGTCAAATTGCGGCGCGTCGCGAACTTGGGCGCGCTTGGCTTTCGACAAATGGTAAAATAAACAAAATTTACGGCGCCAACTTTTAACGCTTTCGCCGCGACGTCTATATTATTAACGAAGGGGCGCCGCGACGTCAACGCAAAACGCGCGTCTTTTGGCGTTTTTCTTCATTATTTTCAAAAAAAATTCGACAAAACGCCGCTTGATGGGAAAACGCGTTAAAATGCGGGGTTTGCGTCGAGTCGTTAAAATTAACGTCCTACTCTTCGACAAAAGCGCGACGACGCCGCGACGGGAAGAAAAAACAGCGCCGCTTTACAGTCGCGGGAAATTTTTTATAATGGTAGAGTCCGCCGAAGAAACAAAGGCAAACGTCGCGACCGTCGATGACCGCCGCGACGCAAATTGAACGCTTTTGACGCGACGGCGCCGGAATTTCCCGGCTTTTTCGTTTTCATAACGCGTCGACGACGAGAGCGCAACCGCCGCGACGCGCGCATTCCGCAAGGACGGAGGAACATAATGTCGCAGTATACGATGACGAGCGCGCCCGATTTTATCCCGGTAAAAATGCTTCGCGAAATCCAAAACGAACGCTTTATGGAAACGTTTCGTTACGTTTACGCGAACGTCCAATGGTACCGCGATCTTCTCGAAGAAAACAATGTTTCGCCCGATTCGATCAAGTCGATCGCCGATATTAGCAAGCTGCCGTTCGTTAAAAAGACCGACTTGCGCGACACTTACCCGTTCGGGATGTTCGCCGCGCCGCGCAACGAAATCGTTCGCTATCACGCCAGTAGCGGGACGACCGGCAAGCCGATCGTGATGGGGTACACCCGCGGCGACATTGAAGTTTGGAGCGCGTCGGTCGCTCGCGCTCTCGCGGCTTGCGGTATTAACGATACGGACGTGTTGCAAAACGCCTACGGTTACGGGCTCTTCACCGGCGGTCTCGGTTTGCACGCGGGGGGCGAAAAACTCGGTTGTTCCGTCGTTCCGATTTCCGGCGGGAACACCGAGCGTCAACTGATGTTGATGCGCGACTTTGGCGCCACGGTCATTTCCTGCACGCCGAGCTACTTCCTCCACTTGATCGACCACGCGAAAAAAGTCGGCTTCGACTGGAAAGAAACGAAGTTGCGCGCCGGGTTCTTCGGGGCCGAACCGTGGACGGAAGAAATGCGCCGCTCCATCGAATCGGAAACCGGGATTAAAGCGTACGACATTTACGGTCTGACCGAAATTTCCGGCCCGGGCGTCGGTTGCGAATGCGCTTGCCAAGCGGGCGTTCACATCTTCGAAGACAACTTCTACCCGGAAATCGTCGACACGGAAACGCTCGAACCGCTTCCGGACGGCGAAATCGGCGAACTCGTCTTCACGACGCTCTGCAAACGCGGGACGCCGCTCATTCGTTACCGCACTCGCGACATCACGTCGATCGTCGTCGAACAATGCGCTTGCGGTCGCACGATTCGCCGTATTAGCCGTATTTCGCACCGCTCCGACGATATGATGATCATTCGCGGCGTCAACGTTTTCCCGGGCCAAATCGAAGCGTCCCTCTTGGCGGTCGATCCGACGTTGATTCACTATCAAATCGTCCTTTCGAAGAACGCGACCGGCCTCGACGTCATCGAAACCCGCGTCGAATTGAGCGCCGAAAAGTTCGCGGAACTCGCCGACAACGTCGCCGCCGTCGAAGCGTTCAAACGCGCCATCGGCGAAAAGATGCAACGCACCATCGGCATTAACGTTAAGATTACGTTCGCCGAACCGAACTCGCTCCCGCGCAGCGAAGGGAAACTGAACCGCGTCGTCGACAATCGCAATAAATAAGCGGAGTTAGCGAACGGGCGAAAGCGCGAAAACGAACGGCGCGTCGACCGGCGT
>JAFYVO010000385.1 GCA_017549085.1 Thermoguttaceae bacterium | reverse complement strand
GGAGCGCGCGAAGGAGCGCCGGACGCGAAAACGTTCGCGCCGTTCCTTCCTAACGACTTTGGCGGCCCGGAAGCTGAAAGAAAAGCGCGAATCGCGTCGAGCGCGCGCTTGGCCGAAACGGCTTCTTCGGAAAAGAGAAATCGTTTACCGTCGATTTTGTTTGCAATATATATTAAAGCGACGCTTGCGGAATTCGCAAAGCGTTAACGAGCGAAAGAAAGAAAAGGAACTCAAATGAGCAGCGCGTCTTATTATTCGTTGGAACAACAAAATCAATCCGTCGACCGTTTGGCGGCTCCGGAATTCGGCGTTTCGAGCGTCGAATCGCGGAACGACGAAGGCGCGTTTTTCGCCTCCGCCGTCGAAGAGCGTCGCCCGACCGCCGAACGTCCGGTCGCTTCGGTCGCGGCCGATTCGATCGTCGTTCTTTGCGGGGACGCCGGTTCGCGGGCGGCGATGCGTCGCTGTCTTGAAGTCGAAAACGTCGGCGTCGTCGAAGCGGCTTCCCCCGAAACCCTTTCCGGGCTCGCGCTCGGCGAGGCGGCCGGGTTCCTGATCGACTCCGCGACGTTGGACGCGTCGCCGGAAACCCTTTGTCGTCAACTGGTCGACAAATACCCGGACGCGCCGATCATCTTTATGGACGAGCCGACCGGCGACGCCGAGCGCCGCAAACGGTTGAGCAAGTTCGTGCATTCGTACATCGTCAAGCCTTGCGAACGCCAAGCGCTCTTGCAAGCGACGCGCCAAGTCTTGAAGTTGAACCGGATGGCGCGCGAAAACCGCTCCTTGCGCCAAACGGTCGGAACCCCGGCGCTCCCCGCGACGATGGCGGGCGTTTCGACGCCGATTCAAACGCTCCGAAAACAGATCGAAGCGTTCGGACGGCTCGACGCGACGATTCTGATCTCCGGCGAACGCGGCGTCGGGAAGAGCGTCGTCGCTCAACAGATTCACCAAGCGGGTCCGCGAGCGCGTTTTCCGTTCGTCGTCGTTTCGTGCAACGCGCTTCCGCCGGAAACGCTCGAAGCCGATTTGTTCGGCGTCGCGAAAGGCGCGATTCCCGGCGTCGCCTGCGACCGTCCCGGTCGGTTGGAGTTGGCGCGCGGCGGAACGATTTTCCTCGATCACGTCGAAGATTTGTCGCCGTCGCTGCAAAAGCGGATTTTCCAATTCATTCAAGACAAGACGACGCGCCGGGTCGGCTCGACCGAAACGCGCCGAATCGACGCTCGCGTCGTCGCCTCGACGAGCTGCGACTTGGCGATCGCTTGCGTTCAAGGGCGGTTCCGCGACGAACTTTACTTCCGCTTGAACGCGCTGACGCTGAACGTGCCGCCGCTTCGCGACCGCGTGGAGGACATTCCGGCGCTTTCTCGCGAGATTATGAGCCGCGTCGCTCGAGCGAACGACCGGAATCTGTCGATTTTGTCGACGTCGGCGCTGAACAAATTGCGCCAATACTCTTGGCCGTACAACGTGCGCGAACTCGAGTCGGTCTTGCAGAAGGCGATGGAGACCGCGCCGGACGTCGTCGTGTCGGAAAACGACATTTCGTTCGACACGATGATTAAAGACTCCCGCTCGCCGGACGGCGCGATGGGGTTGGCCGGGCTGACGATGGCGGAAATCGAACGTCGCGCGATCATCGAAACGATCAACGCTTGCGGCGGGAACCGAGCGCAGTCGGCGCGCAAACTCGGCGTTAGCGAGAAAACGATTTACAACAAAATCAAACAATTCAAGTTGCGCGGAATCGTTTGAAAATCGGCGCAAAAGACGCGGGGAAAATCGCGCGGCGACGGTCGAAAAAGAACGGTCGTCGCCGCGTCGAACGCTCCGTTCAACCGCGGAAGATGAAGAAAACGGCGCCGGCGATGCAAAGTCCGGCCCAAAGGTAGTTTAAGCCGACTTCCTGCTTGGCGAAAAGGATCGCGAACGGGACGAACACCGACAACGAAATCGCCTCCTGCAAAATTTTCAACTGCGGGAGCGTCATCGCCGTCGAGCCGATGCGGTTCGCCGGAACTTGCAACATATACTCGAAAAACGCGATTCCCCAACTGACCAACGCGGCGACGAGCCAACATTTTCCTTTGAGCGTCGAAAGGTGCCCGTACCAAGCGAACGTCATAAACGCGTTTGAGCAAATAAGAAGGAGGATAGTAATGAAAATCGACATTGTTTTCTAAAAATCAAAGCGCGGCGCCGACGGCGTCCCGTGAAATATCGCGGGGAAATCGGCGAACGGCGCAAAACGGGCGGTTTAACGGGAATGGGAAAATGAAACAAACCGCGTAAAAGGCGGATTTGACGCGGCTTGCGAAAGTTGTAAAAGTTGCGAAAGTCGCGGCGGCGTTCGCGGTCAAGGTTGTTTCAAGCAAAACTCGCCGAGCGGGCAAACGTCGCATTGCGGACGGCGGGCGACGCAATACTCGCGCCCCAAATAAATGAGGCGGTGGCTTCCGTCGACCCAATCGTTTTGCGGAACGAGTTCGTTGAGGTCGCGCTCGACCTTTTCCGGCGTCTCTTCGTCGGAAAGGCCGATTTTGCGACTTAGCCGCAAGACGTGCGTGTCGACGACAAAACCGGACGCGATTCCGAAAGCGTTCCCGAGAACGACGTTCGCCGTTTTGCGTCCGACGCCGGGGAGTTGGACGAGTTCTTCGAGCGTCGCCGGGACTTCGCCGTTAAAACGCTCGACGATCGCGCGGCTCGCTTGCGAAATATTCGCCGCTTTCGCTCGATAAAAACCGCAACTTTTGATCAGCTCTTCGATCGCTTCGAGCGGCGCGTCGGCGAACGCTTCCGCCGTCGGGAACCGCTCGAAAAGGGCGGGCGTAACGGCGTTGACGCGCTTGTCGGTGCATTGCGCCGAAAGAATCGTCGCGACGAGAAGCTGGAAGGGCGTTTGATGATCGAGCGCGCAACGCGGGTTGGGGTAACGTTCGGTCAACGTCGCGAAAACGCGGTCGGCGAGACGGCGGCGCTCGGCGTCGGGGCGCGGCGACCGCGTCGCGTTTTTCGGCTTCTTGTCGACCTTTTTCTTTTCCGCCGCTTTCTTGCAAGCGCGTTTTTTGACGGGGTTCGCGTCGGCGGGCGTTTCCGCTTTGGTCGTTTTTTCCGCTTTCTTGCAAGCGCGTTTTTTGACGGGCGTTGCGTCGGCGTCGTCGTTCGTTTCGGCTTTTTGCGCTTTCTTGCAAGCGCGTTTTTTGACGGGGTTCGCGTCGTCGTTCGTTGCGACTTTTTGCGCTTTCTTGCAAGCGCGCTTTTTGACCGGCTTGACGGCGGCGTCGGCGGGCGTTTTTTTAGCGGACGCGGCGGACATTGAGCGTTCCTTTCTTCCCTATTTTTTGCGTCGTTGAGCGGTTATTTTTCCGGCGACGGCGCGCGTTCGAGTTCGGCGTCGACGCCGCGACCTTCCGGCGCTTTCGGCGCGTCGGCGTTTTCTTTAGCTTTCGCGGCGGCTTCGCGAGCGGCCTTTTCGGCGGCGGCTTTAGCGGCGGGGTCGACGCGCGGGACGAGGCGGAACGTTTCGACGATTTCGCGGCCGGAGTCGTCGTAATTGTCGAGCATATCGGCGCGGATTTCGAACATCAACGTCGCTTGGTTCCCGTCTTTGTCGGTAACGAGGTAGTAAACCCAACGGAACGGAACGCCTTCGTAAGCGCCGTCGGCGACGACGTAATAAATCGAGTCGCCGGACGGGCCCGCGTAAACTTCGTCTTGAACGAACGCGGCGAAACGGTCGCCAAGCCCTTTCTTGATTTCGGCTTTGTAAGCGTCGAGGGACGGTTTCGATTCGAGGTCGATTTTGCCGTTCGCGGCGATGTTGCACTGCGCGATCGCTTCGCCGCCGACGACGTAACAGAGCGCCGCCGACGTTTCGCCGTCTTGCGTCATCTTCCAGTCGCGCGAGTGTTGGAAGCGCCAAAAACCCTTTTGAGCGTTGTAATAAAGGCGCAACAGCTCCGGTTCGAGCGGGCCGCGGAGGTCGGCGACGACGTCGTCGGTCAACTTTTGCGGTTCGGCTAGGGGCGCGACGTTGATTTGCAAGGTCGCCGACCATTCGAGCCCCGGCGCCGCGACGCTCTCCGAACGGCGTTCGTCGACGCGGACGCCGAACCAAGTCAAACGGCGCGCTTTCAGGTCGAATTGAAATTTGCCTTCAAGGTCGATCGCGACGCCGGCCCCTTCCGACGCGCAAACCAACGTGCTGGGCGTCGGATTCCCTTGCGCGTCCGGGTCGCCTTGCAGGTAAAGCTCGACTTCGGCGAAATCGTCGACGATCGACGTCAGCGTCAGCCGCAACGTGTTGTTTTCGATCGCTTCGACGCCGAGAAGCGCCGAAAGAACGTCGTTCGGGACGCGCCAGTCTTCGCCGAGTTTGACCGTTTTGTTCGGGAGGAGGCGGTCGAGAAGGACGGTGTTGAACGGAAGTTCGCTAAGGAGCGAATATTGTTCGCTTTTCATCGCGCCGACGGGGGAGTAAAGCGTCGTTTTTTTGCCGTCGAAATCGGAGACGATGAACTTGCGCGACGCGTCGAGGAGCGGACGGGCGACGCTCGCGCCGAACTTGCGCTTCATCCCGGCTTGTTCGTATTGGCGAATCGAGCGAACCGGCCCGACCGGCGCGTACCGCTCGTATCGCTCTTCGTATTTGAAGCCGGCGACGACTTCCATCGGCGCGCGTTCCGTTTGCCCGTCGAAGGTCGTTTGAACGACGTCGCCGGACGCTTCGAGCGAAATTTCGACGACGTCCGCCGAACCGACTTGGCGAGACGATTGCAAGAGGCAAGACGTCGGCGCGGAGGCGGCGGGTTTCGCGGGCGCGGCCGCTCCGAGACGTTGCGACGGAAGCGGACGCGGAGCCGGAACGGCGCCTTTGCGGGTTTGCGGCCCGTTCGAACGCGGCGCGGCGGCGGGCGTCTTCGAGCGGTCGCCGTTCGGCGTCGGATTGCGGAGCGCGGAACCGACGCGGTCGACGAACGAGCCGCGTTTCGAGTCGGCGTTTTGAGCGGCGGCGTCGCCGGGCGCGCAAAGGGCGGCGGTTCCAAGGAGCGTCGTCGAAAGAAGGGCGACGACGGCGCGTTGGAGGGGGCGGCGAGTCGAACGGGAAGCGCGATGCGTCATTAGATTAGTCTCCTGAAAAGTCGTCGGGCGCGTCGAGCCGGCAAGGGCGAGCGCAAGGGAAAAGGAAACGTCGTCGGGAGC
>JAFYVO010000384.1 GCA_017549085.1 Thermoguttaceae bacterium | reverse complement strand
CGTGTTTTTTCAAAACGGCTCATATAGTTTACAAAATGAGGGAAAATAAACGATAAATCCCCCCAAACAGCGTCGCGACCGTCCCAGCGTCCCCACCGAAGAGGAACGCCGACTTTAAATCCCCCCGCAAACCGCCCTATCAGAGCGGCTTATTATAAGCAAAACTTATAACAAACGTCGCCCGTTTTAGACGTTCCATCGACTATTTTAAGCGGAGAAAAGCCAATGATTCGTTTGGAAAACGTAACGTATTCCTACGACGCCGATCGCAAACCGGCCCTCGAGAACGTCAACCTCACGATTCCGCGCGGCGAATTTGCGTCGATCGTCGGGCCAAACGGCGGCGGAAAAACGACGCTCATCCGTCTAATACTCGGCCTCATAAAACCTCAAACGGGAACGGTTTCGCTCTTCGGCGAAGCGCCGGAAAAAGCGCGTCTTCGAGTCGGTTATACGCCGCAACAGGCGCGCGTCGACTTCAAGTTCCCGATTTCCGTTCTCGACGTCGTTTTGGCCGGCCGTTTCGGGACCCGCGAACGCTCGCAAACGACGGCAAAAAAAGGACTTGCCAACTTCCTCGCGTCGACTTGCGACCGTCTCTTTTTCCGTTTCAACCGCGACGACCGCGAAAAAGCGTTGGCCGCGCTCGAACGAATGGAAGTCGCCGACCTGCGCGACAAGGCGTTCGGCGACCTTTCCGGCGGTCAACGGCAACGCGTTTTGATCGCCCGCGCCCTCTGCTCGGAACCGGAGCTTCTCGTTCTCGACGAACCGACGAACAACGTCGATCCGTCAAGCGCCGAAAGGTTTTACGAAACGCTCGCCGAACTCAACCGCGACACGTCGATCCTGATGGTTTCGCACGACCTCGGCGTCGTTTCGGAACGCGTCCGGAGCGTCGTTTGCGTCAACCGCGTCGTCCGTATTCACCCGACGTCGGAGTTCAACGGCGACCTCGTCCGCGAGCTTTACCGGAGCGACGTCCGCTGCGTCCGACACGACCATCGGTGCAGCGAGGCGGGACACGTCTGCGATCGCGACGGAGCCGATTTTTAAGTTTCGCTCCGAAAATCACGACGTCTTTGATTCAACAGAATTTCGAACGCTTTCAACAATAACGGCGCTTAAACAGTAAAATCAAACGTCGACCGCCGCGCGTCAAAACAGACAAAAGAGGCAAAATAGCAAAACGCCAACGATTAAACGGACGCGACGCGTCAAAAGTCCCGTTTCGACGGCTAGAAGTTCGCGCTCCCCCCCTGTCGTTTTCGCCGATTCGGGGGTATAATCGCAAAGATTATTGAAGAATTTTCGCGACGCGGCCCGTTTCGCCGAGCGTCGCCCTTAACAATATCGGAAAACCTGGGAAAAATACGTCGATGAGTGAAAAATTGCCTTACAAAGTCGCGGACATGAGCTTGGCCGAATGGGGTCGCAAAGAAATTATGCTCGCGGAAAACGAAATGCCGGGTTTGATGGCGTTGCGCCGCAAATACGGCCCGACGAAACCGCTCCGCGGCGCGCGCATCGCGGGCTGTCTGCACATGACGATTCAAACGGCGGTCTTGATCGAAACGTTGCGCGAACTCGGCGCCGAAGTTACTTGGAGCAGTTGCAATAAATTCTCGACGCAAGACCACGCGGCGGCGGCGATCGCGGCGACCGGCGTCCCGGTTTACGCTTGGAAGGGCGAAACGGACGAAGAATACGATTGGTGCGTCGAACAAACGCTGATCTTCCCGGACGGTCAACCGCTCAATATGATCGTCGACGACGGCGGCGACCTCACCATCGCCGTTCACTCGGAAAAATACGCCGGCATTATCGACGGCGTCAAAGGTCTCTCCGAAGAAACGACGACGGGCGTCCACCGCCTCTACCAAATGTTCGAACGCGGCGAGCTGAAAATCCCGGCGATCAACGTCAACGACAGCGTTACGAAGAGCAAGTTCGACAACCTTTACGGCTGCCGCGAATCGTTGGCCGACGGCATCAAGCGCGCCACCGACGTGATGGTCGCCGGTAAAGTCGTCGTCGTCGCGGGTTACGGCGACGTCGGGAAAGGTTGCGCCCACTCGATGCGCTCCTACGGAGCTCGCGTTCTCGTTACGGAAATCGACCCGATCTGCGCGCTCCAAGCGGCGATGGAAGGCTTCGAAGTTACGACGATGGACGACGCCGCCGAACGCGGGAACATCTTCGTCACCACGACCGGCTGCTGCGACATCATCTCCGCCGAGCAAATGTCGCGCATGAAGAACGACGCTATCGTCTGCAATATCGGCCACTTCGACTGCGAAATCGACGTCGCCGGTCTCGAAGCGTACCCGGGCGTTACGAAGACGCAAATCAAACCGCTCGTCGACCGCTACACCTTCCCGGGCGGCAACTCGATCCTTCTCTTGGCGGAAGGCCGTTTGGTCAACCTCGGTTGCGCGACCGGGCACCCGTCGTTCGTTATGTCGAACTCCTTCACGAACCAAGTCTTGGCGCAAATCGCGCTTTGGACGGCGGAAGAAAAGTTCCCGATCGGCGTTCACCTCCTCCCGAAAAAGCTCGACGAGGAAGTCGCCCGCCTGCACCTCGACCAACTCGGCGTCAAACTGACGACGCTGACCGAAAAACAAGCGAAATATCTCGGCGTCCCGGTCGAAGGGCCGTTCAAACCGGAGATTTACCGTTATTAATAGAGACGACCGTTCGCCGTCGAGCGCGAGTTTTCAGCGTTCGGCGGCGCGTCGCCAACCCGTTTAACGACGCGCTTTACGCTCGTTCGCTTCCGTCGTTTTGGAGCGTCGAACCCAAGCGCGTCGTCAATTTGCGTTTGAGCCGCCGAGGAGCGCCCCGGCGAGCGACTTTTTGTCGCGTTATTTGTTTTGAAAGGAAACTTCCGTGCCTAACATTCAACCGTTCGAGGGTTTGCGTTACAACCTCGCTCAAATCGGCTCCCTTAGCGACGTCGTCGCGCCGCCTTACGACGTGATCGACCCGGCCCTGCAAGACGCGTTGTACGAAAAGCACCCGAACAACGTCGTTCGCCTCATTTTGAACAAAATG
>JAFYVO010000383.1 GCA_017549085.1 Thermoguttaceae bacterium | reverse complement strand
GTCGCGCGCGCCGTTGGAATTTCAACGGGGTTTGTTCTTTTTGACGACGTTGGAACGGAATTGATTCGTCGGGGAAGCGACGGCGAGGAAGTGGAAATTCGCCTCTTTCCCAACCGGTTTTTTTACTCGCGCGACCAGAATTCCGCGTCGACTCCTTATTTGGAAGTCGTTGTAGAAGAAGAGGTTGAGGAAAACGGAACTAGACGGCCGACCGCCCCGACCGAGCTTGCCGTTCGAACCGACGGCTTGCCTTGGGGGGAAGCGGAAATTTCGTGGCGCGCATCTCAAACGACAAGACGCCGCCTTGTTGGTTTTGAAGCGCAAATCGACGGCGTCGCGGTTCCGCAGTCGATGATCCCGGCGCCCAAAATTAACGGTTACACGGCGTCGTCCGAAGTTTTTATCGCGCGATTGAGCAATTTAGGGTTGAAACCTGGAAAAACGAAAAAATTGGAATTAGTCGCCGTCGACGAATTGGGCGAACGGAGCGCTCCGGCGACGTTGCGTTTTGACGTTTCCGACGATAAACCGTGCGACTGGAACGACTTAGTCGCTGTGAAAGGACGGAGCGCGTCGGTGCGAAAAACGTCGACGAAGGTTAACCGGGGCGGCGCTTCTAGCGTAAAAAGCGCCCGACTCGGAAACGCGTCGCCGCCGATGTTGGCCGCTTCTAAGATCGCCGTATTAAACGAGTTCGATAAAGTCGACGAATCGGGCGAATTGATTCCGCGACGGCCGGAAAGTTACGCGACGTCAAACGTAATTTGGGACGCTCGGGAACGGCGAATTAATTTAGCGGCGGCGCGCGGCGAGTTTATCGGGTTTCAACTTGCGTTCGAGGGTGACGCTCAAAAAGTTCGCGCTGAAATACGTTGGAATAAAACGGTAAACGCCGACCAAAAAAGAGTTTCCGGTAAGAGGAATAAAGGAGGAAACGACGCGGCGCCGCAAACGGCGTTTTATCGATTGGAGCGAGTCGAAACGGCGCGCGGCAAAGTCGGCGATCCGGCGCTTCCGCTCGCGACGGCGGAGTTGGACGTAACCGACGGTCGAGACGCGTTTTACTGCGAACTTTACGTTCCCAATGACGCGCCGACCGGGGAGCGAACGGGAACGCTTCGCTTGACGGCGAACGGCGAAACGCTCGATTTAAAAATTTTGCTGACGGTTTGGAACTTTAATATTCCCAACGAGTTAAGTTTCCTTCCGGAAATGAATTGTTATTCGCTTCCGTCGAACGAACTCGAATATTATAGGTTGGCGCAACTGCATCGAACGTATATTAATCGCGTCCCTTATTCGCATCGAGGGACGGTCGGTGACGGGCTCGCGCCGAAGTACGACGCCGCGACGCGCTCCTTCGATTGGAACGATTGGGATCGTCGCTTTGGTCCGTTGTTCGATGGAAGCGCGTTCGCCGATTCTCCGCGCGGAGCGACGCCGATCGAAGCGTTCTATCTCCCGTTTTTTGAGAACTTTCCGGCGAATATTTTCGAAGAATACGACGAAACCGCGCGGCCCGTCGACGCGGCTTTTTCGGACGATTACAAGGCTTCGTTTCGCAAGGCGCTCGCCGACGCCGCCGAGCATTTTACCGAATCGGGGTGGAATGATTCGCGCTTTCTCTTCTATTTGAACAACAAAATGGATTATAAGCGCAACGGTTGGTCGCGCGCTAGTTCGCCTTGGCTGCTCGACGAACCCGCGAGTTTTCAAGACTTTACGGCGTTGCGCTTCTTCGCGTCGCAACTTCGTTTGGCGTTGGACGACGCCGATATGGTGACGCAAGGTAACGGAAGTGTGAAGACGAAGAACGCGTCGGCGAAAACGCGTCCGATTCTTTTCCGCGCCGACATTTCGCGTCCGCAGTGGAGCCGCGACGCGCTCGACGGGTTACTTGACGTCAACGTCGTTGGCGGGGACGCGTTCCGACGTTACAATCGCCGAGTTTTGGAGCGTCGCGACCGTTTTGGCGAACTCGTTTACGCGTATGGAACGACCGCGGGGCCGGATTTAAACGGTTGGCAGCCGGTCGCTTGGGCGCTTGACGCTTGGACGCTCGGCGCGGACGGAATCGTCCCCTGGCAAACGATTGGGAACGACGAGTCTTGGAAGAAAGGCGACGAGTTGTCGTTGTTTTATCCGGCGACGGAGAAGAGCGGCGGAAAAGTCGTCGCGTCGATTCGACTCAAAGCGTATCGGCGCGGTCAGCAAGACGTCGAGTATTTGACGGCGCTGTGTAACGCGACCGGTCGACCGCGTTGGGACGTCGCGCAAGCGTTGCGGAAGCGTTTGACGTTGGAAGCGCGGTCGACGTTCCGTTACGCGGAAGACGCCGGAACGCAAGATTACCCCGATTTTTCGTCGGAGGATTGGGAACGTTTGCGTCGCGAAATTGGCGCTTATCTTTCGGAAGTCGCGTCGTCTAATGAGTAACGCGGAAATATAAAAGGCGGCCGACGTTGGAAAGAGGCGCGAAGTTTCTCTCCGACGTCGCGCCGCGACATTCATTAGCGTCGGACAGGCGGCGTTTTGTCGCCTTCTAGAACATAGCGCGCACAAGCCTTGTCAACGTAGCTTTTATGAGCGGATTCTTCGTCGGAAAGAAAAGGGGGGAAATTCGCGTTCAACGAGCCATTGGATCGTTTGACTGTGCGACGGCAAGTCGTTGAGCGTTCTGGCCGCTGTCGTCGCGTCGACTTTCAGGCCGCGTCGCTCTTTTCGGAAAAGTAGTCCCCAGCGCAAGATAGCGCAAATAATTCGCGGATCGGCGCAATCCGTCGGGACTTCCCGGCCTTCGACGACGCAGGTCGAAACGCCGTCCATCGGAAGCGGGGGCCGGTTTACGGTTCGCGATCGTGTTAGAGGATTCGACGGTCGTTTTGTAAGGAAAACGGCGCGCGTCCCCAAAGCCGAAGCGCGTATTCTTTGATTCCAATGGTAAACGCAACCGCTTTTCAAACGGGCGTTTATGTGCGCCATAAGAGCGCCGCTGTCGTCAAACGGCGGAAACTCGGTTTCGAGCGTTTCGGCTTCGCCGCCGTCGAGACAAACGGCGCCGCCGGTCTTTGGGGTGTAAATCCTGTTCAATGCGTTGTTTAAGTTTAAATAAAAGGGGCGTTTCGTTAATTTAGCCGCGCCCTTAGCGCTTAGGGGAAAGGGCGCGACTAAAAGAAAAACGCGCGTTGGGCGGAGCGCTTAAACGGCGCGTTAAAACGGGTTAGCGGATTTCGATCGTCGCTTTTCCGGTCGTCGGGAAGACGAAGAAGAGCGTTTGCGACTCGGCGTCCCAACGCCAATTTTCAAGCGGCGTTCCGTCGACCGAAACGCTCGTCGGCTTCGCGTCCAACTTCAGAAGCGAAATCGCGTCGACGCCGGAAGTCGCCGTCGTTTCTAACGTTAGAACGCCGTTTTCGTTCTTTAACGATTCGACGCGACAACTTGACGCGAGAACGGCCGGCGTCGGCGCGGTTACTTTGTCGAGG
Source organism: Thermoguttaceae bacterium (assembly GCA_017549085.1). Lineage (GTDB taxonomy): Bacteria > Planctomycetota > Planctomycetia > Pirellulales > Thermoguttaceae > RUG369. The sequence goes on along the minus strand of JAFYVO010000383.1, from coordinate 1,739 downwards.
TCGAGGAGCCAAGCGCGAGCGCCCGGCGCAAGTTCAACGTTGGTAAGCGGTTGTAGTTTCGGGTCGAAGAGGTTGACGAAGCGTCCCGAGAGTTTTAACGGTTCGTCGGAAAGGGATTCCGTCAACGTCGCCGCCAAGACGTACGGGCCGCGGCGCTTCAGGAAATAGTTGCGTTCGACGTATTGGCCGCCGGTCGCCGCAACCGCTTCCGCGACAAGACTTCGGTAAGCGTCGGCATTCTCTTGCGAACGGTTGTAGTAAGCCGGACGGACGCGGTCGACGTAAACCCAACCCTTGCCGAAGCGGTATTTGCCGCTTTCCGGACGCCTGTCCAAACCGAGCGATTCCAAAAGGTGTTCGCCGGGGCTTGCGTAGGAAAGAGAACCGGTGTTCCACCAGTCTTTCGCGGCGTGGTAGGCGTCCGTTTCCGCGCCGACGTAAATCAAGACGCCGCCGCGATTTACCCAGTCGGCGAGAATCGCGTGAAGGCCCGGGCTCGACGGCTTTTGGTATTCGTAACTTAGAGCTAACACCTTGTATTTATCGAGATAGCTCGGGTAGCGGAGCGCGTGGTCGAGAACCGGAACGCCGACCGGAATTCCGCGTTTGATCAGCGGCGTCGCAAGACCGAAAAAGTCGCCGAACGTTTGAATTTCCAAGGCGTTAGGTCGCGTCGGATCGGACGCGTCGGGCGCGGCGCATTCTCGAACGGTCGGCTCGGCGCGCTGGAACATCGCGGAGTCGGCCAAGAGAACGCCGACGCCTTCGGTCGCGCCGTCGTATTCGGCGTTTGGTTGCTTCATGTCGCGAAGTTGTTGGAACGTAAGGGTTAACGTCGACGCGTAGTCTTTCGGAATCGTTGTCGCGTCGGGAGAGCCGGCGGGGAAAGAACCGAGGAAAACGCGGCTCGGCCAAGGCGCGACTTCGTAATAATGCGTCTCCGACTGCATCAGCGACGCGACCAAAGTGCTGAGATAATTGGTTTTATAGTCGTTCCAGTCGTAACGCGGATTGTCTTCGACCGGGTCGTTCAGGTAATAGACGCGCTTGCCGGTTCCGCGGACCATTTCCTGCGTTACGTTGTATTCGAGAAACGCCGTTTCGAAGGCGCGCTCCGCTTGGACGCCGTTGTAAATGTTGGAATGACGGGAGGTTCCGGTCCAAACTTGCGCGATAATGCCGTCGATTCCCGGCAGGTCGAGGAGCGCCGACTCCGGACTGACCATCCGGATTTGCGAGTAACTCAGCAAGCTGTGCGTCGCGATGTAAACTTTAAGCGGGCGGTTGTAAGTTCTTAACGAGTATTCTTTTAGCGACGCGCAGACGCGGTCGAGCAGGCGGCGGTAAAGGTATTGCATTATCTTCGCCGAGCGGTACTGGGCGTCGCACGACGAGTCCGGACGGATCCACGACTCGTTGTAATACATCTGCCATTCGCGCTTGAAAGAGTCGCTAAAGCCCGCAAACGCCCAGAGTTCCGGCTCTTCAAGGAAGAGCGTTTCGACGCCGGCGTCGACGACTTTTTTCAGGCGGCTTTCGAGGTAATCGCAAAACGCAATACTCGGCACGAGGTACGGCGTCGACGGGTCGTGCATAATGCGCTCGCCGTCGCCTCTAACTTGCGCGTCGTCCCAATGCGTTGCGCCGTCGTACTTTCCGTCGAGGTAATCGTTGTAGCTCCCCCAAGCGACGCCGGTCATCACCGCGATTTTCGAGCCGCTCTCGGCGCGCCACTTTTC
>JAFYVO010000382.1 GCA_017549085.1 Thermoguttaceae bacterium | reverse complement strand
CGTAACGCATATTCGGGCCGTTGTACGTGAACATAAAGACGAGCGGCGGCTCCCCTTGCGGGTCGGTTTGGAAGCCGGTCGTGTTCTTCCAGTCGACGGCGCCGGAGCCGGAGAAGATCGTTCCGAGCGGGTCCGGCGTCAGCGCGTCGGGCGCTTCCGTCCAATGAAGGAGGTCGGGGCTCGTCGCATGTCCCCAAGTCATATTCCCCCAATTGACGCCGAACGGGTTGTGTTGGTAAAACAAGTGATAACGGCCTTTATAATAAACGAGGCCGTTCGGGTCGTTCGTCCAACCGCGTCGCGGCGAGAAGTGGAATTGCGGGCGATACTTTTCGTCGTAAGAGGGAACGCCGCCGTAAAATTCGTCGGAAAGTTGAGTTTCGGCGAACGTTTCTTCCGAATACGTCTTTTCGAGAACGACGTTTATCTTCTCGTCTTGCCAATCTTTAGCGTCGACGTTCGCGTAAAAGTCGGGCGTTTCGGACGCGCTCGCCCATTCCGCTTCAAACTCGCGCTCGATTTTGCCGTCGACTTCGATTCGAACCCAACGGAGCGGGGCGCCGGTCTTGATCGGAACGAGCAAATGGCGGCGGTCGACCGAAATTTCGACGATTCGGTCGGACGCCGCGCGTTTTTGGGCGCTTAAACCGATTTCGTCGACGTTAATATGCCCCCAACCGCCGGTTTCGGCGTCGACGACGCGGAAGATCGCCTTCTTGCCGAGGAACTCCGAAACGTCCCAAGTCGCCCAATCGAGCTTTTCGGAACCGCCCGGAACGACGTTCGGGCCGCGAGCGACGCGAACGACGGCGCCGTCGACGAGGAGTTCGAAACGCGTCCCGTCGAGTCCGCCCCCTCCGATAAGGAAGTTGACAAACGGTTGGCTCAAAACGACTTCCGGCGACGTCAGCGTTCCGGTCGTTCGGTCGCCGCCGACGAAAGAGTTGACGAGACCCGCGCCGCGAAAGCCGGAAACGTCCATTTGACCGGGGAGCGTTCCGGGCGCCGGAGCGGTTCCGAACGCTTCGCCCTCGACGCGCCAAGCGCCGTAATCCTTGCCGTTAAAATCCGCGACGAGAATATCGCCGTCGACGGCGAACGCGGCGGTTCCGAAGAGCGTCGCCGCGAGCGCTCCCAATAAATGCTTTGATTTTCGCATTGCGTAATCCGTTGTTGATTAAAAAGGCGCGAGTTTTTCGTTAAAATTGGTATTGCGGGATTTTCAGCGTTTCACCGTCGCGAAGCGCCGATTGGTGCGCGACGATACCGCAAACCGTTGTGTTTAGCGCCGTCGCAATGTCGACCAACGGTTTCCGTTCGCGAAGGAGCGCGTCGATAAATTCGGTCGTCAGGTAACCGTGCGACCCGCCGTGTCCGCCCGCGTCGACGCCCGGCGGCAAACCCGGTTTGAGAATATCGACCGTTTTAGCAAGTTCTTCGACTTCCGGGATTTCCGTGTAGAACGCGTCGGTGTAAACGCCCTTTTGACCGCGGTTGCGCCCCGATTCGCTTCCGGCGCCGGGAGTGTCGCGGCTAACCGTCATACGCGCCATTCCGCCTTCGCTCGTTCGGAAGAGAGCGACTTCGGTGCCGAACGGATTTTTGTAACGGTTGTTTTCCGCTTGGTATTGCGGGACGATTCCGCGGTTGCCGAGCGCCGAAACCTCCGTGAAACTATGTCCTGTAACGCAGGTGTAATAACCGGTCGCGTGCGTCGGGTAAAAGAGCGGCGGAAGGCCTGTTCGCCATTCGCGGAAGCTCGGAAGGGGCGTTCCGTAGTAGTGGTTGTACTCGCCTTCGGAGTAGACCATTTTGCCGAAAACGCCCGCTTTGTAAAGTTGGCGCGTCGCGTAGGCGTCGTCTCGGTAGGCGCTCGTTTCGAACATCATATACGTAAGTCCGGTTTCTTTAACCGCTTCGAAGAGACGGTCGGCGTCTTCGAGGCTTCCCAAGACGGCGGGGACGGCGCAGGCGATGTGTTTGCCGGCTTTGAGCGAAGCGAGCGTATGCTCGGCGTGCGACGCGGCGTCGGTCGCGAGAAAAACGGCTTCGATCGAGTCGTCTTTCAGCATTTCTTCGAGCGACGGATAGGTTTTTTCGCAACGGCAAGCCTTCGCGAGTCCGGCGCAACGTTCCGGAATCAAATCGGTTACGGCGACGACTTCGACGTTCGGGTGATTCTCGAAACTGAACGCGGCGCCGAATTGGCACAAGCCGAAACCGGCGATTCCAACGCGGATTTTGCGGTCGGTGAACGGTTCCCAAGCGCGGGCTTCGTCGATATTCGTTTGCGTTTCGTCGAAACCGGCGATATCTTGCGGGGTTTGCGGCGTCGAGTCGTCTTGGCGTAACTCGGCGCCGAAGAGTAAATTAGCGGAGACGAGACCGGCGGACGCGACGCCCGTTTGCAGGAAACGTCGCCGCGACGAATTGAATAACGTCATCGTAATTCCTTTGCGGTAAAAAGTTGGATTCGCGACAAAATTTCGCGATGAAATAAATAAGGGCGAAACGGTTGAAACGTCGACGCGCCGCGAAGGCTAACGCGTCGACGCAAAACGACTTAGACGGTTTAGACGATTTAACGTCGGTCGTTTAAGTCGGCGACGGTTCGGAGCGGTCGTTCGGGCG
>JAFYVO010000381.1 GCA_017549085.1 Thermoguttaceae bacterium | reverse complement strand
TAACCTTCGGCGCCGAACGCGCTCCCCATCACCGTCGCGACCTTCTTTTGTTCGAGAAGCGCCATACACCAATCTTGGCTCGTCTCGACCTTGACGCCGTTGTATTCGCGCCCCAAGAAAGGTTGCACGTTGAAGAAAGCGTAAAACGCGCCCCCCATTTTGCCGCACGTCATCCCCGGGATTTCGGCGATGCGACCGGCGACGTAGTCGCGGCGCTTTTCGAACTCGGCGCGCATCGCGTCGACGCAACTTTGATCGCCGGAAACGGCGGCCAACGCGGCGTATTGACTGACGCTGCACGGGTTCGACGTTTCTTGGCTTTGCAAGCTCGCCATCTTCTTCGAAACGTTTTCCGGCGCGAGCGTCCACCCGACGCGCCAACCGGTCATCGCGTACGTCTTGCTGACGCCGTTGATCACGATCGTACGGTCGGCCAAGCCTTCGCGCAACGTCGGGAAGCTGGCGAACGGCGCGCCGTCGTAAACCAAGCGTTCGTAAATTTCGTCCGAAACGACGAAAAGATCGTTTTCAATCGCGATATCGGCCAACGCTTCCAATTCGGAACGCGTATAACAGGAGCCGGTCGGGTTCGACGGGCTGCAGAGGAGCAACATCCGCGTTTTCGGCGTGATCGCGGCGCGCAACGCTTCCGGCGTCAGTTTGAAATCGTCTTCTTCGCGAGTCGGAACGATCACCGGAACGGCGCCGGACAGCTTGATCAACTCGGCGTAGCTGACCCAATACGGAGCCGGCAAAATCGCTTCGTCCCCCGGGTTCAACGTGCAGAAAAACGCGTTGTGGAGCGAGTGTTTCGCGCCGTTCGAAACGACGATTTGCGACGGTTTGTATTCGAGCCCGAAGCGCGCGAGATAGTCGGCGCAGATCGCTTCCTTCAAGGCCGGAATACCGCTGGCGACGGTGTAGCGCGTGTAACCGGCGTTCATCGCGGCGACCGCGGCTTCGCAAATGTGTTTCGGCGTGTTGAAGTCCGGTTCGCCGACGCTCAAGTCGACCACCTTTTCCCCCTTCGCTTTCAACTCTTTCGCCTTCGCGGACATCGCGAGGGTCGCGGACGGTTCCATTCCTTGAACGATTTTAGAGAGAGCGATCGCCATTTTTCTCAACTCCTCAAAGTTGCCTTCTTTGCGTATTTTTCCTCGTCGACGCTTTCGCCGCGTCGAAGGGCCCGACGGCGCCGGGTAAATCTTACCTATTATACTCGCGTCGCGCAAAGCCGCAAGGAGACCCTAAGGGCGCGCCAAGAAAAAACGCCCTTTTCGCTCAAAAAACGCTAAAATTTCTCCGACGCGAGTTTGGCCCGTCTAATTGCCGCTTCGACTTTCGCGAAGTTCCCTCGGTTCGCGACGCTTATTTTTTCCAGTCGGGAGAAACGTACTCGACTTCGACGATCGAATGCAACCCGCCGCGCGGCGTAAATTCGGCGGTCAGCTTCATATAGCGCGGTTTCATCGCTTCGGCCAAGTCGTCGAGAATGCGGTTCGTAACGCGTTCGTAGAAGATTCCTTCTTGACGGAACGCTTGCAGGTAGAGTTTCAAACTTTTCAGCTCGACGCAAATTTTGTCCGGAATGATCTCGAAGGTCAGCGTCCCGTAGTCCGGTTGGCCGGTTTTCGGGCAAAGGGACGTGAATTCCGGCGCGACGTGCGTGATTTTGTAGTCGCGGTTCGGGTACGGGTTGTCGAAGAATTCCAGCATTTCCGGGGACGGGTTCGAGGTTTGCACGAACGACATTTTCGGCTCCTTTTTTTGCGATATGTTTTCAAGAAACGTTAACAACGTTCCGTTCTGTCCTTATTACTTTGCGAGTTCTTTCCGCTTCGCCGTCAAACGTCGCCGCTCGAACGCATCGCGACAATCTCTTTGACGAGCGCGCCGTAATCCTCGGCGCCGTTCGAACGCGGGTCGTAATCGAAAATCGACTGTCCGAAACTCGGCGCTTCGGCCAAGCGAACGTTGCGTCGAATGTTCGTCTCAAAAACGATCGCGTCGCTCCACGGAGACGTCGCGCCGCGTTCGCTCTCCATAAACGCCCGCACGTCGCCGGCGACTTCCTTCGCCAACGCGGTGCGCCCTTCGAACATACACAGCACGACGCCGGAAACGCGGAGTTTCGAGTTCAAGCGCTTCGAAACCAACTCGACCGTTTGCAAGAGTTTGCTCAACCCGTGCAGCGCGAGGAAGTGAGGCTGCAACGGAATAAAAACCTCTTCGACGGCGGAAAGCGCGTTCAACGTCAAGACGCCCAACGACGGCGGACAGTCGACGATAATGTAATCGAATTCCATATCGTCGGCGGCGATTTTGTCCCGCAAAATCATTTCGCGCCCAAAAACGCTCGACAGTTCGAAGTCGGCGGCGGCCAAGTCAAGGTGCGCCGGAACCAACCAAAGATTCTCCGCGACTTGACGGCGAACGGCCGCCAGCGATTCGTCGTTAACCAACACGTCGTACACCGACGGAAACTCCGATTCAAACGTAACGCCAAAGTGAAGCGACGCGTGCGCCTGAGGGTCGAGGTCGATCAGCGCGACCTTCGCTCCGGAAGCGGCCAACGCCGCGCTCACGTTCACCGCCGTCGTCGTTTTTCCGACGCCCCCCTTTTGATTCATCACCGCGATCGTTCGCATTTTTCGTTCCTTTCAAACCGTTTGTCGCCGCCAAAATCCGTTTCGTCGGGCCCAAGCGCTCGACGCGAGCCTCTCGAAACGCGCCGCGCTTCAAAAACTCGACGCTGACAGTATAATCGAAACGCCGTCAAACCGCAAGACGAACGCGTAAAAAATTTTCAAGTCGCGCCGCGCCGTCGAAAAGCAAGAATTAAAGAATGACGATTACGCCGATTTTACCAAACAAAACCAATATTCCAAATCAATTTGCTTAATTTCTCTATATTTTCCATCTTTCTTATTTTAACATTGTACCGTCTTGCGAAGAATTTGTTATAATAACTTCTGCTTACGGCGCGACAATTTCGTCGCCAACGCGACGCAAAAGCGATTTTTGACTAGAAAATTTTTCGTTGTAATCGTAAGAACGCGCTAAAATAAGTGAAGCTAGGCAAGCTGTCTTGCCGATAATAATCGACAAGGGGGTTCCACTTTCGCGTCGACACGCGCGAGTTTGGGACGCCGCCGACTTCGGCGACGAACCTCCGCGACCGTTAAAATTTAAAATTTAGGCGCCCTTTTGTCGTTTTTTCTCGAACGCGACGCAATAATCCGTCGTTCGAGCGAAACGCTTTCGGCGCGGCCCTCCGCTCGATGAAAAAAAGTCGGCGGTTCGGCGCGACCGACGTCGAGGGTTATATTGTCAAAGCGCGCAAAATAGACAAACCGCGAAATTTAGCGAAAGCGGCAAAGTTTCGAACAAATTTCCGCCTCGACGGCGCGCGGCGTCGAAAATTGAATTGGATATAACGCGTTTTATACGCAAGGAGACGGTTCGTCCGTTAGAAATCGATGGAGGTTAAAATGAAAAGAGTTGTTGGGGCGGCGCTATTGTTCGCGGCGGCTTTGCTGGCTGCGCCGCTTGAACAGGCGCAAGGCGCTTGGTGCGGCGCGGCGTCTTATCGTTGGTGCCGACCGCGCGCGTGCGAGTTCACGACGCAAAGCTGCACGGTGATGAAGACCTGCCGCAAAGTCGTGTACGAGCAAGAACAAGTCGTTTGCTATCGGACGTCCTTCCAAAAGGTTCCGGTTACGCGCCGCGTTCTTTGCACGAAATACGTTCCGGAAACCCGCGTTCGCGAAGTTCAATACACCGTTTGCCGCCCGGTTTGGGAAAATCGTCAAAAGACGGTCGCCCGCACGGTGAACCGCACGGTTTGGCAAAACTGCCAAAAGCAAGTTCCTTACACCGTCTGCAAGCCGGTCTACGAACAACGTCAACGTCAGTACACCGTCTGCAAGCCGGTTTGGGAAACGCGTCAAAAGCAAGTTCCCTACACCGTCTGCAAACCGGTCTACGAACAACGTCAACGTCAGTACACCGTCTGCAAGCCGGTTTGGGAAACGCGTCAAAAGCAAGTTCCGTACACCGTTTGCGAACCGGTCTACGAACAACGTCAACGTCAGTACACCGTCTGCAAACCGGTTTGGGAAACGCGTCAAAAGCAAGTTCCGTACACCGTTTGCGAACCGGTTTACGAACAACGTCAACGTCAATACACCGTCTGCAAGCCGGTTTATGACACGCGTCAAAAGCAAGTTCCGTACACCGTCTGCAAGCCGGTTTACGAACAACGCCAACGCCAATACACCGTCTGCAAACCGACTTTGGTCGAATGCCAAAAACAAGTTCCGTACACCGTCTGCGTTCCGCAAACCTATACGAAACAAGTTCCGGTTCAAGGCGGCTACTGGAAGACCGAATGCGTTACGGTTCCGGGCAAAACGATCCTTCGCCGCGTCGCGTGTTGCGATCCGTGCGACCCGTGCCGTCCGATCAAGTACAAAGTTTGCCAAGTCCAATGCCCGCCGACGACCTGCGAACGCAAAGTTTGGGTTCCGCAAACCGTTATGAAGGAAGTCCAATGCGTCCGTATGGTTCCGCAACAATGCGTCCGCACGGTTTCCTATAAAGTTTGCAAGATGGTCCCGGAAACCCGCGTTTGCAACTACACCGTCTGCAAGATGGTCCCGCAAACCTGCGTCCGCACCGTCAACTACCAAACCTGCAAGATGGTCCCGGAAACTCGCGTTTGCAACTACACCGTTTGCAAGATGGTTCCGAAGCAATGCGTCCGCACCGTCAACTACAAAGTTTGCAAGATGGTCCCGGAAACTCGCGTTTGCAACTACACCGTCTGCAAGATGGTCCCGCAAACCTGCGTCCGCACGGTTTCCTATAAAGTTTGCAAGATGGTCCCGGAAACGAAAGTTTGCAACTACACCGTCTGCAAGATGGTCCCGGAACAACGCGTCCGCACCGTCAACTACAAAGTTTGCAAAGTCGTCCCGGAAACGGTTTACAAGACCGTCAACTACAAAGTTTGCAAAATGGTCCCGGAAGTTCGCACCCGTTGCGTCAAAACGACGGTGATGAAACCGGTTCAATTCCAACGCGAAGTTACCTGCTGCAAACTCGTCGCGACGAAAGTCCCGTACACCGTTACCCGTTGCGTCCCGCGCGTCTGCACCTACCAAGTTCCGGTTCAAATCAACGTTTGCAAGCCGTGCGTTCCGGCCTCGACTTGCAACCCGTGCGACGCGTGCCAACCGTGCGCGCCGACCTGCGAACCGTGCGTCAAACCGTTGTTCTCCTGCCTGCGCTAGGCCGTTGAACTCGCCGTTCCGACGCGGAACCGACTTCGCCGTTAGTTTCGCGTCGAACGTTTAACGCTAAAGCGACGATTCCTAACCGAATCGTCGTTTTTTTATCGACGGGTCGCGCCTGCGTTTCGTTCCGTCTTTTTTTTCGTCCTTCCGTTCCCGTTCTTTCGCCCTTTATTCTATAGAAAGGCTTTCGAATGCGCACGCCCGCCGACTGCGTCTTTTGTTTGACGCGCCAAACGCTGGAAACGGCCAGCCTCGCGACGCAAAGCGCCGACCTTCGGCTTCAAGTTCTCGAATCCGCGTTCAAAATTTTTCTTGAACAAGGTTTAGAAACTCCGGCGCCGCGTCTCGCGACGTTGATCAACCGCTCGACGCGCGAAATCACCGGCGTCGCCGACCCGTATTACGCCGAGAAAAAACACTTCAACCGCCTCTCGCTCGCTCAACTCCCGCGCTTGCGTCGCTGGGTCGCCGAATCGCCGACGCCGTTTGAAACGCTCGTTCGCCTCGCGATCGCCGGGAACTCGATCGACATTTTCTTCGGCGAACTCGACGACGAAACGATCGAAACCGCGATCCAAGCCGGGCTCGACCAAACGCTCGTCGGCTCCGTCGCCGAACTTGAAGAAACCATTCGCGCCGCCAACTCGATCCTTTACGTTACCGACAACGCCGGGGAAGTCGTTTTCGACCGTCTTTTGATTGAAACGTTAATCTCGGAAGATTGGGGCAAAAAGGTAACCGTCGCGCTCCGCGGCGCTCCGATTCTGAACGACGCGCTCCTCGAAGACGCGGAAGAAGTCGGCCTCTCCGCGCTCGTTCCGACGATCGACAACGGCTCCGACGGACTCGGCGTTCTCTTCGACCTTACCTCGCAAGAATTCAACGACGCGTTCGTCGGCGCCGACTTGGTGATCGCGAAAGGGCTCGCCAACTGGGAAACGCTTTTCCCCGACCCGGGCCCGCTTCACCCGAAAAAAATCGCGTTCCTATTCAAAGCGAAATGCAAGTTCATCGCGGAGGAAGTCGGCGCCCAACTCGGCGACCTCGTCGTTTCGATCCGCTGACCGCTTTTCGCCTCCCGACGACGCCGCGTTCCCGCTCTTCCGCTCGAACGCGGCTTTTTCGCTCTTCGCCGTCAAGAAATAAAAAAAGCGACGCAAAAACGTCGCTCGGTTCGCTCTCTTACGCTCCGTCGCGCGCTAAAAACGCCAAGAAATAAAAAAAGCGACGCAAAAACGCCGCCCGGTTCGCCCTCTTGCGCTCCGTCGCGCGCCGAAAACGCCAAGAAATAAAAAAAAGCGGCCAATGGGAGTCGAACCCACAATTACAGCTTGGGAAGCTGTCGTGTTACCGCTACACTATGGCCGCGAAAGTCAGCGCGGTATTCCCGCCCAACTCACACGTTCATTTTACCGCAAAACTCGACGAGCGCAAGCCCCTTTCCTCGCGCCGCGCCTCTTTTTTTCCAAAATACTTTAAAAATTTCGGCGTTCAGCGCGTCGCGCTCAAAAAAAAACGCGTTTTCCCGCGTTCCACCGTCTTTCGCGCCTCGTTCGCCGTCCCCCCCCCGTTGTAAACGTCCGCAAAGCGATTATAATTTGCTTAATACTTCGGAAACGTTCGCCGTCGCTCGACGTTCGGAACGTTTCGCGGCTTATCGCCCTCGCTTCCCCTCGCGCCTCCTATGAAAGCGTTTTCCCGCGTTCGCAACCTTCCGACGCCCAGCGTTCAACGCCTCCCAGTTTACCTGCGTCTCTTAAAAGAAGCGCGGAACCGAGGCGACGACGTCGTTTCTTGCACGCGCATCGCCGAGGAATTCGGTCAACTCAGCGTTCAAGTGCGGAAAGACCTCGCGATCACCGGCGTTTCCGGTCGCCCGAAAGTCGGCTACCGCGTCGACGAACTGATTGAAGCGATCGAGCGTTTCCTCGGTTGGGACGTCAAAACGACGGCGTTTCTCGTCGGCGTCGGGAACCTCGGACGCGCCCTTCTCAATTACGAAGGCTTCGTCGAGCACGGGCTCGACGTCGTCGCGGCTTTCGACGCGAACCCGGCGCTTTTCGGGCAAGAGATCAACGGGCGCGTCGTTCGCCCGCTCGACCAAATCGAGTCGACCGCCGCGCAACTTCGCGAAGAAGGGCGAATCGTCGAAATGGGAATCGTTACCGTTCCGGCTCGCGCCGCGCAACCGGTCGCCGACAAACTCGTCGGCGTCGGCGTTCGCGCTATTTGGAATTACGCGCCGGTTCGTCTCGACCTGCCGAGCGACGTCGTTTACGAAGAGGTCAAACTTTCGGCCAGTTTCGCCGTCTTGACGAATCGCCTGCGTCGCAACGACGTCGCCGAACGCGTCTAATTTCTCTTCTCTTTCTCCATATCTCGCCTTAAAAATTTACATTCTTTTTTTCTCAACGCGTTATTTCGTTCTTTTTCTTGACTTAAACGACGTTTTCCCCAAATTCGCTCTTGTCTTTTTTCTCCGCCGACGCTAAAATAATCGTCCGCCGCAAGCGTCGCCGCGCGGCGTCCTTTTTCCCGTCGAACGTCGTCGGTATTGAGGAGCCGTTATGTCGTCTCGTCGTCTTTTCCTTTCGATCGCCGCGCTTGCGTCCGTCGGCGTCGCGACGTTTTTTTATTCTCGTTTTTTCGAAATTTCCCCCCCCGCTCTTCCGTCGACTCAACCGATCGTTCAGCGCTCCGACGAATCCTCGGCGACCGTCGACCCGCTCGACCGTATTTTTCCGGAACTTTCGCAACTTTTCCCCGATCCGAACGATTGGCGCCGACGCTCGCCGAACGTCGTCGTTCCGTCGAACCGTTCCGTCGTTTTCCTTTTCAAAAACGAACCGGAATTTTCACAGGATCGCACCCAAATCATCCTCACGGCCTGCACGATCGTCTTCCTCGCGACCGGTCGCGATCTCTCCGACGCGGAACGTTGCCGCCAAGCGATCGTCTTCGAGTCGACCGACCGCGTCGTTCTCGAATTTAGCAAACCGCTGGCCGACTTCGGTTCGCTCGAAAATATTAAATTCGACTTTTCCTCCTTCGTCTCCGGCGAAATGCAGGGCGAAGTCGTCTTGCGCTCCGATATGAAATCGCCGACCGCCGAGGACGACCTCCGCTTCCAAACGCGCAACCTCGTTTTTACGGAAAAACAAATTCACACCAACCACGAATTTTCGTTCAGCTTCGGACGCAACCGCGGTTCCGG
>JAFYVO010000380.1 GCA_017549085.1 Thermoguttaceae bacterium | reverse complement strand
TTTTTGAAGTTGGGGGAACCGCGCGAATTTTGACGGCAAAAATAACGCCGCGTCGATTCCGAAAACGGGAAGGGCGCGGCGTTTATTTTTTGACGCTTAACATTGCGAAAGTCGCGCAAAGTTTGACGGCGGCAAGAAACGCGAAAACCGGCGTCGCGCTCGGTTCCGACGAAGGAACGGGCGCGGCGCCGGTTCGTTGTTAACGCTTTTTTGACGCGGTTAAGCGGTTCGCGTTACTTTTTCGCGATTTTGCTCCAAGAATCGCGCAACGACGCGGCGCGGTTGAAGACCGGTTTTTCCGGCGTCGACGCTTTGTCGAGCGCGAAGTAACCGACGCGTTCGAATTGGTAACGCTCGTCGAGCGTCGCGTCGGCGAGGGCCGGCTCCAGTTTCGCGTTTTCGATGACCGTCAACGAATCGGCGTTGAGGTAATCTTTGTAATCGCCGGTATTTTGCGGATCGTCCGGGTTCGGAACGCTAAACAGGCGGTCGTAAAGGCGAACTTCGGCGTTCAGCGCCGTCGCCGCGTCGACCCAGTGAATCGTCCCTTGGACTTTGCGCCCGTCCGCGCTTTGGCCGCCGCGCGTTTCCGGGTCGTAATCGCAGTGAACTTCGACGACGTTCCCGTCCGCGTCCTTGACGCAGTTTTTGCACGTGACGTAATAAGCGTAACGCAAACGCACTTCCTTGCCCGGCGTCAAGCGGAAATACTTCTTCGGCGCGTCTTCCATAAAGTCGTCGCGCTCGATGTAAAGCGTTTTCGAGAACGGGACTTCGCGCGTTCCGTCCGCTTCGTTTTCCGGGTTGTTGACGGCGGTCAGCGTCTCGGTTTGGCCTTCCGGATAGTTGTCGATGATCAACTTGATCGGGTTCAACACCGCCATACGACGGAGCGCCGACTTGTTCAGGACTTCGCGGAGGCTGTTTTCGAGGACGGTCGCTTCGATCGTGCTGTTGAACTTCGCGACGCCGATCGTTTGGCAGAAGAGACGAATCGCTTCCGGCGTGTAACCGCGACGGCGGAGACCGCAAATCGTCGGCATGCGCGGGTCGTCCCAACCGGCGACGTAACCGCCCTTGACGAGTTCGATCAGCTTGCGCTTGCTCATGACGGCGTAGGTCAGGTTGAGGCGCGCGAACTCGATTTGTTGCGGACGATAAACGCCGAGCTCGTTCAGGAACCATTCGTAAAGCGGGCGGTGATGTTCGAATTCGAGCGTGCAGATCGAGTGCGTGATCCCTTCGATCGAGTCTTCGAGCCCGTGCGCCCAGTCGTACATCGGATAGATGTTCCACTTCGTCCCTTGACGGTGGTGCGGGGCGCGGACGATGCGGTACATCACCGGGTCGCGCATATTGAAGTTCGGCGACGCCATATCGATCTTAGCGCGGAGCGTTTTCGAGCCGTCCGGGAACTCGCCGTCGCGCATCCGTTGGAAGAGGTCGAGGTTTTCTTCGACGGAGCGGTCGCGCCAAGGGCTCGGTTTCCCCGGTTCGGTCGGGGTGCCGCGAGTTTCGCGGATTTGATCGGCGGTCAGGTCGCAGACGTAAGCCTTCCCTTTCTTGATGAGCTGGACGGCGTAGTCGTACATTTGCTCGAAGTAGTCGGACGCGAAGAAGAGACGGTCTTCCCAATCCGCGCCGAGCCAAGCGACGTCTTCCTTAATCGATTCGACGTACTCGACGTCTTCTTTCGCCGGGTTCGTGTCGTCGAAACGGAGGTTGAAGAGGCCGCCGTACTCCTTCGCGAGGCCGGAGTTCAAGACGATCGACTTCGCGTGCCCGATGTGCAGGTAGCCGTTCGGTTCCGGGGGAAAACGCGTGTGAACGCGATTGCCGAACTTGCCGGCGCGGTTGTCTTCTTCGATGATTTGCTCGATGAAGTGGAGCGAACGGGCCTTTTCGGGCGCGGCGTTCGGTTCGAGATTTTCCGGATTTTGCGTCGTCATGCGATGACTCCTTCGCGCCGTCGAGCGGGGCGATTAAGGCGTTTGAGCCGGTTAAAATAAGGGTTTTCGTTAAATAAGGGGGGAGGGGAAGCTCGCTAACTCAACGAGCGTCGAGCGCGGCGCGGACGGCGGCGATGAAAGCCGGGTTCGAACCGCAGCAACCGCCGATAAAGGACGCGCCCTCGGCGACGACTTTCAACGCTTCGGCGGCGAAACCTTCCGGCGTTTGGTCGTAAACGGTCGCGCCGTCGACCATCTTCGGAAGACCGGCGTTCCCCTTCATCCAAAGCGGAAGGGACGTAACGGCTTTCATGCGCGAGCAAATTTCGACGAACGTTTCGATACCGCGTCCGCAGTTCGAACCGACCGCGTCGGCGCCCGCTTCCTCCGCCGCTTGCGCGAACGATTCCGGCGTCGCGCCCATCATCGTGCGGTCTTTTTTCTTGCCGCTGTCGAACGTGCCGGACGCGATCGCGACGAGGCCGAGCGATTTGGCCGCTTTCACCGCGAGCGCCATTTCTTGCGGGTCGCTCGACGTTTCGACGACGACGCCGTCCGCGCCGCCCGCTTTTTGCGCTTCAATCTGCTCGACAAAAGCGTCGAAAACTTCTTCCGGCGAAACGTCGCCGAGCGCGAGCATAACGCCGGTTGGGCCGACCGAAGCGAGAACGCGAACCTTGCGACCGACCGCTTCCGACGCGGCTTCTTTCGACAATTCGACGCCGCGACGGTTGATTTCCGTAACTTTATCGGCGGCGCCGTGGTTCGCCAAAACGAAGCGCGACGAGCCGAACGTGTTCGTCAAAATAATATCGGAACCGGCGTCGACGTAAGATTTCGCGACCGCCTTCACCGCGTCCGGGTTTTCGAGGTTCCAAAGGTCCGGGTGCGCGCCGACCGGGAGGCCGCGTTTTTGGAACTCCGTTCCCCAGCCGCCGTCGATCAGAAGCGGGCCGTTGGACAGCCAGTTTTGCAACGTTTCGTTTTGCATCGGGATTGCCTTTTCTTGTTCGCGAGCGTCGCGGTTCGTCGGCGCGACGCCGCCTTGTCGTCAAAATTTTGTCAATATTAATAAGGGGGGGGAAACGGCGTCTCGTTCGAGCGCGGCGAGCGGAGCTGAGGACGCGGAAAAGCGGCGGCTCCGTCGCGTTCGCTCGACGGAATATTCTTATTATAACGTTTTGTCAAGAAAGCAAAGGAGGGACTTCTTTTTTTGAAGAAATCCCTTCGCGCTTTCGACGGCGAGGTCGAGGCGACGGAGTCGGACGCGCCGTCGCGACGTTTTCGCTCAATAAACGCCGACGCTGCCGGGGGCGAAGCCGCCGCTCGTCGTTTGCGGTTGGTAGTGGACGCCGGAGTAAGCGTCTTGCGTCGCGGCGGTCGGAGCGGTTTGCGGAGCCGGTTCCGGGAAGTTTTGCGCGACTTGCGAATAATAGCTCGCGGCGGTTTCATTTTCGACCATATACTCGTTGTTCATCGCG
>JAFYVO010000379.1 GCA_017549085.1 Thermoguttaceae bacterium | reverse complement strand
TCTTGGCCGGCAACGCCGCGAACGCGGCGGGGGGCGCGATTTACGCCCTCGACCTGACCCTCGTGAACGCGACGGTCGCCGGGAATAAAGCGGCGTTCGGCGGCGGCCTCTACGTCGCCGACACGGCGGTCCTTGACAACACGATCGTCGCCGGCAACGCCTTGAACGTTTCCGAAGACGCCGATGAAACGACCGAAGAAAAAACCGTTGGCTTCGATCTTTACATCGCGAAAGACGGTTCGGTTACGCTCCGCAATTCGTTGCTCGAAGACGTCGAAGTCGGCGACGGCGAACTCGTTCTCGTCGAAGAATACCGCTCGATCCTCGGCGTCGACCCGCAATTCAACGACCCGGATAACGGCGACTACTCGTTGAAGGCGACCTCGCCGGCCATTAACGCCGGTTCGAACGCTTTGGCGGGCGCTTCCAACGTCGACCTGGCGGGGAATTCGCGCTACGTCGGTTTGACGGTCGACGGCGAAATTTACGCGATCGATATGGGCGCGTTCGAATGCCAAACGGTTATCGCTCCGGACTTGACGTTCGGCGAAAAACCGGTGAACTTCTGGTACGCGACGCGCGACGGCGAGAAGAAGGACTACTACATCTTCGGCGAAGACGTCGTTCTCGACTTCTCGTTCCTGAACGCCGCCGCGTCGGAACTCGAAGCGGTCGCGTCCGGAATGGTGATCGATAAGTTCTCGATTTCCTTTGTCGTTACCGACGCGAACGGCGAAAAAGTCGGCGAAACCGTTTACCGTTATCAACCGAAATCGGATTATTGCGACTGGTTGTCGGTCGGCGATTGGCTCGACCCGGACGAACTCGTTTTGTACGCGCGTCAAAATCTCGGCGTTCTTCCGGTCGGCGCTTACTCGCTGACGATTACGCTCGACAGCGATAACGAAATCGTCGAACGCGGCGAAGAAGACGACTCCGAAGCGAGCGACAACAACGCTATTACGACGACGTTCGAAGTCCGCGAAGCTCCGTCGACGGTCGTTACGACCGACAAAGACGTCGTCGATCCGCTCGACGGCGAAATCTCGCTCCGCGAAGCGGTCGAAGAATACGCCGGTTCCTACTGGTATTCGTCGACGATTTTGGTCGAAGACGGAACGCAATACGTCCTCGACGATTACACGCAAGTTACCGTTAAGGACGGCGAGGCGACGATTTCGCGCGACTATATCGCGATCGACGACCAAGAGGCGAAACGCGCGAACGACGGCGCCAGATTCGAATACGGTTCGAGCTATATGACGTTCGTCGACGGCGTCGTTACCTATCCGGACGGTACGACCCTCGTTTACGACGGCGAAACTCCGCTCGAGTTCGCTAATGAAGACGGCGACGTCTACGTCGTGAAGCCGATGGACTACTACGACTACATTATGAACGTCGGGCAACCGATCGACGACCCGAACGTTCCGACGGTCGACGTCCTCGTTTATCCGGACGGTACGGTCAAGGCCCTCGAACACCTCGAACAAACCGAGTTCTACTATGGTAAGACTTGGACGACGTACTACGAATACGTCGCGGTCGACGCCGAAGGGAACGCGATTTCGTTCGCGAACGGCGCCGCGATGACCTTCGGCGGCCAAACGGGCGTCTTCCAAAACGGCGCGGTCGTCTTCGAAGACGGTTCGTTCGCGCGCTTGGTCGACGGCGCCGCCGTCGAACTTGACGGCGTCGCGGCGACCTTCGTCGGTTCGGCGTTCGTCCTTCCGAGCGGCGAAGTCGTCGAGTTTGTCGCGGGCGACGCGCTCGAATGCGAAAACGGTTCGACGATCGCTATGTCGCAAGTCGACGAAGTGGTCGACGGCGTTCTCGACCTCGAAAACGGTCGTCGCATCGAATTCTTCGGCGACGGAACCGCGGAGATTGCGACGGAAGTTAAACCTTACGTTACGTTCGCGGAAAACCTCGACGGCGCGACGATTAAGGTCGACTCCGTTATCACGATCAACCGCGACCTGACGATCGACGCGTCCGACCGAACGAGCGTTACGGTTTCCGGCGCGAACAAGACGAGCGTCTTCAAAGTCGAGGCCGGCGCGACCGCGACGATTGCCGCGCTGTCGATCAAGAACGCCCTCGCGACGAACGGGGCCGGCGCCGGTATTGCGAACTACGGAAACCTTTCGTTGGTCGGAGTTTCGATTAGCGGAACGAAGGCGACGAGCGACGCGGAAGACCCGAACGTCGACAAACTGCCGTTCGACAACGCGACTTTGACCGAAGGCGTCGGCGCCGCGATTTACAACGAAGGCGCGCTCTCCGTCGACGGAGGCTCCTTCTCGAACAACGTTTCGACCTTCCACGGCGGCGCGATCTACTCGGTCGGCTCCTTGGCGATTAAGAACGCGACGTTTGAAGGCAACGTTTCCAAGTACTTTGGCGGCGCGATTTACGTTAAAGACGGTTCCGCGTCGATCGATTCGAGCGTCTTCGAAGGCAACAAAGCGCAATACGGCGGCGCGGTCGCGACGAACGTTGCGCTGAAAGTCGCGAACTCGATCTTTACCGAAAACATCGGGACGCTCGGCGGCGCGCTCTACGCTTGGGGCCCGAACGCCTCGATCGAAGCGACGCAATCGACGTTGATCGCCAACGTCGCGGAACAAGGCGGCGCGATTTACGTTCGCGACGCGGCGTTGACCCTGAAGAACTCGATCGTCGCGACGAACGAAGCGACCGAAAGCGCGACCGATATCGCGCTCGTCGGTTCCGCGACCGCGACCGTTTACGCGAGCTTGATCGGCGTCGCGGACGACTGCGGCGCTTCGCTCAACTTCGACGCCGGAACCCGTTCGTTCTACGGAACGACCGAAAACCCGGTCGACCCGGCCCTCGACGCCGAAGGTCGCCCGACCGCCGCTTCCCCGGCGCTCAACTCCGGTTCGAACGCGTTGGCGACGGCTACCGACGGTTCCGCGTTGACGACCGACGTTTCCGGCGCCAACCGCGTCGTCGGCGTCGAAAAGGACGGAACGATTTACTCGGTCGATATGGGCGCGCTCGAATACCAAACGGTCGCCGCTCCGGACCTCGGTTTCTACGAAAAAGACGGCAAGGTTCAAATTGGCTACATGCCGCTCTTCATCTCCGGTTTGACGGGCGAAGGGTTCGTCAACACCAAAGATTTCGTCGAAGGTTGGGACGTCAACATCGCGGTCGGTTACGGCAACTTTGGGAACGCCTACTGCTTTGAATCGTTTACGTTGGAGCTCAAGACGGTTCGCCTCGACGCCGACGGGAACGCGATCGCCGGAACCGAAAAGGTGCAAACGATCGTCTTCGGCGACGAGTCCGGCTACTTCAACCTCGAAGATTGGCTTGCGTCCGGTCAAACGTTCGCCGAATATTGGAACCTCGGCGACGATTTCGAAGCCGGTCAATATAAGTTGACGTTGACGGTCGACTCGAAAGACTCGGTCGTCGAACTCGACGAAACGAACAACGTCTTCGAAGTGAACTTCGCGGTTCGCGAACGTCCGAGCCTCGTCGTTACGACCGAGCAAGACGTCGTCGACCCGTACGACGGCGAAACCTCGCTCCGCGAAGCGATCGCCTTGGTCGGCCTCGACGGTCGCGTCGAAATGCAAATGAACGACCTGCTTGTCGAAGGCGAAACGTTCGTCTTGGCCGAAAACGCCGCCCTCGGTATCCCGGCGGGCGCGGTCGCGACCTACTCGAACGGCAAGATTACCCTTTCGAGCGGCGGCGAATTGGCGCAAAACGTCGAAGTTGAGTTGGCCGACGGAACGACGTTGTCGTGGCAATACTTCGAAGGTTTCGCGGTCGCGACCCGCGGCGATTCGCTCGGTTCCGCGATTACCTTCGCCGAATCGGTTTACGGCAAAACGATCAGCCTGACGAGCGAACTGACGATCGACCGCTCGATGACGATCGACGGAACCGGCGCGAACGTCGTCGTTTCCGGCGCGAACGCCTCGCGTATCGCGACGGTCGCTCGCGGGACGGTTTCCGTCTTCGGTTTGACCTTCGAAAACGGTTCGGCGAACCTCGGCGGCGCGATTTACAACGCGGCGAACCTGACGCTGACGAACGTTTCCGTTAAGAACAGCGTCGCGACGGAAGACGGCGGCGCGATTTACAACGCGCTCGGCGGCGAGCTGACGCTGACGAACGTCGAAATCATCGGCGCGGCGGCGACGAACGGCGGCGCGATTTACAACGCCGGAAACCTCTTCGGCGAAGAAGTCGCGATCTCCGGCGCCAACGCCGCTTACGGCGCGGGCTTGTACAACGTCGGGACGGCGATCTTCGCGGGCGTTTCGTTCGTCGACGGCGTCGCGACGGCGCAAGGGGGCGCGATTTACAACGAAGGCGGCGAACTCGTCGTCGACGGCGGCGCCGAAAACTCCTCGTTCGTCGGCAACCAAGCCTTCTACGGCGGCGCGATCGTCAACTACCAAGGCGTCGCGACGATCGTCGGCGCGGACTTCGTCGCCAACAAAGCCCTCGGTTCCGCGGGCGCGATCGACAACTACGGCGAGTTGACCCTCAACGGCGTTTTGTTCGAAAACAACGAAGCGACCTTCGCCGGCGGCGCGATTTACAACAGCGAAAGCGCCGCGACCGGCGACGCTTACTCCGTCGCCCTCAAAGACGTCGTCTTCCGCGGCAACGCGGCGAAGCAAGGCGGCGCGTTGTACAACGCCAAGGGCTCCGTCGTCGAAGCGACCGGCGCCGTTTCCTTCGAAGCGAACTTCGCGAGCGAAGGCGGCGCGACGTACAACGCCGGAACCGCGACCTTGAACGGCGCGACCTTCTCCGCGAACTCCGCCGTTACCGGCGGCGCGATGTACAACGCCGGAACCGCGACCCTGACCGGCGCCAAGTTCGACGGCAACGTCGCGACGGCGGACGGCGGCGCGGTCGCCAACGTCGGAACGTTCCACGCGACGACGAGCGAATTCGTCGCCAACGAAGCGACCGGCTTCGGCGGCGCGATTTACAACCTTGGAACCGCGAGCCTCGCCAACGCCCTCGTCGCGCAAAACGTCGCGAACGACGGCGGCGCGATCGCCAACGTCAAGGGCGCGACCCTCGAATTGCGCAACGCCACGATCGCCGCGAACTCCGCGACGAACGCCGGCGGCGTTTCGAACCTCGGAACGTTGACCGCGTACAATACGATTATCGCCGCGAACTTCGCGACGAACGGCGTCGACGTCTTTTCGAACGGTTCCGCGAAACTGTTCAACTCGCTCGTCGGGTCGACCGAAGGAATCGGAACGAAACCGAGCGCGACGAACTCGCTCCTGAACGTCGATCCGGGCTTCGTCGTCGCGCCGGTCTTCGACGCCGACGGCAAACTGACGAACGCCGAAGCGCTCAACCTGCGCCTCGTCCTCGACTCGGTCGCCGTCGACGCCGGGAACAACGCTTACGCGAAGGACGCGACCGGAACGACGACCTTGTCGACCGACCTCGACGGCGCCGCGCGCGTCGCGACGATGTTGGCGAACGTCGATATGGGCGCCTACGAATTCCAATTCGAGGAACCGTCGACGGTCGTTACGACCGACCTCGACGTCGTCGACGTTACCGACGGCTTGATTTCGCTCCGCGAAGCGCTCGATTACGCCGCGCAACTCGGCAAGTCGACCGTTACGTTCGCGCAAGGGTTGGGAATCATTAACCTGAACTCGACGCTCGAAATCGACAAGTCGATCACGATCGACGCGACCGACGTCGGCGGAATTCGTCTCGACGCCGCGGGCTTCGTCGACGCCGCGTCGGCGATCGCGATTTACGAGGGCGCGACCGTTACGCTCGTCGCTTTAGAAATCACGAACACCGCGTCGCAAGCGAAGGAATGGTTCGCGCGTCCCGACAACGACCGTCCGGACTACTCCGGCGGCGGTATTTGGAACGCGGGCGATTTGACGTTGCGCAACGCGACGATTACCGGCAACTTCGCGGCTTACGGCGGCGGGTTGTATAACCTCGGTAAGATGAGCGTTTACAATTCGACGATTGAAAACAACGTCGCGCTTTATTATAGCGGTATCTACAACCGCGGCGAACTTTACGTCGAAAATTCCTCGATTGGCGGCAACTACGCCGTGTACGCGGGGGGCGGTTTGGGTAACTTCGCTTCCGCGACGCTCGTCGGCGTCTCGATTGTCGGGAACGCCGCCGAAACGGGCGCCGGCGTCTTGGCGTTGGCCAACCTGTCCGGTTCGCGCGTCGCGCCGCAAACGACGTTGACGAACTGCACCGTCGTCGGCAACGTCGCGCAAGACGTCGGAGGCGGCGTGTGGGCGAACGACGTTTTGAATCTCGCCAACACGATCGTTTACGGCAACGTCTCGAAATCCGCCGCCGACGTTTACTTGGCGGGTTCGGCTCGCCTCGACGCGCGGTACTCGCTCGTCGGAACGTCGAACGCGAAGGTTTCCGGTGTCGGCGTCAAGACGAACGTCGATCCGAACTTCGTCGCCTTTGAAACGCCGGACGTCGAACTTCCGACGCAAGAACTTTGGAAGACGAATCCGGTTAAAGCGGCGAACGCTTGGAAGACTTGGTACGAAGGTACCGCGAAGAGCTGGAACCTCGAGTTGACCGTCGGTTCGCCGGCGATCGACGCGGGCGCCGCCAACCTCGCGGTCGACGCGAACGGCTTGCCGTTGACGACCGACCTGGCGGGCGACAATCGCGTCGTCGGCAAGGCGATCGATATGGGCGCTTACGAAGAACAAGGCAACGTCGCGCCGACTGGAATTAACGTCGAATACGCCGAACTGACGACCGAAGACGTCGCCGGAACGCTCGCCGCGACGTTGACGACCGTCGACGAAAACGACGACGATACGTTCGAATACGAACTGATCGGCGCGCCGGAATACTTCGCGCTCGACGGCGACAAGATCGTTACGACGCAAAACGTCCCGGCCGGCGTTTACGAGTTCGTCGTTCGTTCGACCGACAAGGGGAACAAGTTCGTCGAAGCGACGGTTCAAATCGTCGTCGTCAATCCGGCCGCGGAAAATTACGCCGCTCC
>JAFYVO010000378.1 GCA_017549085.1 Thermoguttaceae bacterium | reverse complement strand
GTTCGCTTGCGCCGAGCAGACGACGCGAACGGCGTTCGCGCTGCAGTTTTGCTCGTGGTCGGCGTGCAGAATGAAGACCAAGTTCAACGCGTCTTCGATTTCCGGCGCGACTTCGTATTGTCGGTACGGAATCGAGAACATCATATGCAGGAAGTTCGCGCAGTAACGCAGGTTCGGGTCGGGGTAAATCAACGGCAACCCCGACGCGCGGCGGTGCGTGAACGCGGCGATGGTGCGCACCTTGCTGATGACGCGAGCGGCGGCTTCCATCAGCGTCGCTTCGTCTTCAAAGAACAAAAATTCTTTATGGTAACACGACATCATCCCGATCATCGCCGAGAGAATCGCCATCGGCGGCGCGTCGACCGGCAACGACTGGAACTGAGCGCGAAGCCCCTCGTGCAGGAGTTCGTGTTCCGTCAACATCGCGCTGAATTGCGCCAATTCGTCTTTATCCGGCAAACGACCAAAAATCAACGCCCAAGCGACTTCGATGAAGTTCGGGCTCGGACGGTCGAACTGTTCGATCGGAATACCGCGATAACGGAGAACGCCGCGGTCGCCGTCGATGTAAGTGATCGCGCTGCGGCAAATCGCCGTGTTCCCGAGCGAAGGGTCGTAAGTCGTAAGGCCGTGGTCTTTATGCAACGACGAAACGTCGACGGCGCGTTCGCCCTCGACCCCGGTATAAACGTTCAAATCGATTTCTTTTCCGTCGATCAGAAGTTTCGCCTTGTCCTGCAAATCCGACATAACTCCTCCTTCTTCGCAAATAAGTCTTCCTAATTGTTCCTTCGTCGCCGTAAAACCGGTCGCGCTCGCCGGACGCTCGCCGTCCTTTTCGCTCGCCGATCGCCGTTCGCGTCGACCTTTTCGCTCGCCGTCCTTTTTGTTTGCCGTTCGACCGTCGCTCGTCTTATTTAATTACTCGCTAATATTAATAATTAATGACAAAACGCGTTCGACTTCTAACAAACTTCCGCCTCGACGTTCCGCTCGTTCCCCGCGTTGAACGGGCGAGCGTTTTCGCCGGTCTCCTGCAAGCCGCGACAAGCGACGATATCTTTTACATTATAAACGACAAATCGCCCTTTGAAAAGCCTTAAACCGCCCCCAAACGCCTCTTTCTTTAAAAAAAACGCATTCTTTTCCGAGACAATATAAGCAAAACTTATAGTCCGTCGACCGAACGTTCCGGTTATTCCGATAATAACAAAAAATCGGGAAAGCCTTGCTCCGCTCCATCGCCGTCGCCGCCGCCGAGATTCCCCCCGAGCGTCCCGAGCGCGCCGCGTTTCCCGTTTATTCGCTTTCGCTCCGCGATATTTCCGCCTAATTCGCCGCAAGGTTCGAAAAAAACTCAAGAAATGTCAAAAAAACGAAAAAAATCCCCCTTAAACCTCTCTTCGCCTTAAAACCTCTCTGGACGCCGACGCCAAAAACGGGTATCCTTTGCGCGTCGCGAGTTTGCTTTTAAGGGTTTTAACGCCTTTGCGCCGTCTTCGCTTTTCCGACGTTAACGATTTTGCCGGTTTTACCGCTCAATCTTACGTCCTCGGCGCCGCTCCGCGTTCCGTCAACGAGATTCAACTTATTAACGAGAATTAACAATGATGAAACAGTCGATCTTATTCGGATTCGGAACCGCCCTTCTTTCGTTGGGTTTGGCCGTCGGCGGTTACCTGACCGGTCGCGTCGTTCAAAACGAAACGACGTCGGCCGCGCTCCCGGTTTTCGCCGCGTCGTCGAGCGAAAGCGACGGCGTCGTCCTCGCGACCGGCGCTTTCGGTTCGAACGCCGAAGCGATGTATTACCTCGACTCGCAAAGCGGTCGACTTTCGGCGGCGCTCCTTTCCCGCAACGCGCCCGAATTCCAAAAAACGTTCACCCGCAACGTTAAAAGCGACCTCGTCGAAGCGGCGGGCCAACTCGACATTCCGGTTCCGACGACCCCGAAATTCTTGATGGTAACCGGCGAAACCGACGTCCGCAACGTCGGCGCGCGCGGCGCTCTCTCGAACGCGTTCATTTACGTCGCGGAAATCATCAGCGGAGTCGTTCTCGTTTACGCGCTCCCGGGCGCCAACGAACGCGACCTCGCCGTCGAGGGCGGTCAAATCGTTCTTTGGACTTACTCGCGTTTGAACGAAGGTCTCCAAGGCGCCGCGGCCCTCGGAGTTCCGCAAGCGCAACCGCAAAACGCCGTTCCGGCGCAAGACCCGCGTCTTCTCGACTCCGGTTTTTACCGCGGCGGCTGATTCATTCCGCTTTGCTTTTTCGCTCTTCGCTCGTTCGTTTATTTAGCCGTTTTGACCGTTTTAATCGCTTCAATCCCGCTAAATTAACGCGTCGAGCGAATTAGCGTTTTTGCCTATTTTAACGTCTTTTTCAAGCGTCGTCGACGCGTTTTCGTCCGTTTTCCCTAAACGCTCCGTCGGTCGAGGATTTTTATGTCGCCGCTCCCCCGTTTTGCGCGCCGTCCGTTTCGCCTTGCTCTTTCCAGCGCCGCCCTCCTGTTGTTGACCGCGACCGCGTCGACGCAAGCGCAGACGCCGACGTTCAGCGGCGCCGATTACGCGAAATATACCGAAAAAACCGACGCCGCGGCCGCCTCGTTCGCCGATCGCGTCGCTCGACGTTCCCCAGTCGCGCCGGTTTCCGCCGTTAAACGTTCGAAGCCGACGTCGGCAAACGTTCAAAATACGTCGACGACGCAAAACGCGCAAGTTTTAACGCGTCAAAACGACGCCCGGTCGACTCTTGCGAACGTTCGCCCGGTCGACGCGCCCAAATCCCAAGCGGCGCGAACTTGGGAAGCGTTCCTTTTCGGAACCCCGAATCGTCCCGTTTCGACGCCGAAATTCGCGTTCGCTCAACGCGACGCCGACGTTTCGCCTCTTCGCGTTGAACGTTCGACGCAATCCGCGCGATCGCTTCAATCGCCCCAACCGCTTCAACTCCCCCAATC
>JAFYVO010000377.1 GCA_017549085.1 Thermoguttaceae bacterium | reverse complement strand
GTCGCTTCGTCGAACGCGGACGCGGGCGGGTCGAGGAGCAAAACGGCCCGATAACGCGCCAACGCTTCCGGCGTCGCGGCGGCGAGGGAGGCCGGCGCTTGCGTTTCCTCGTCGGCGTTTTGACCGGCGTTTTGCGGAGCGGCGAACGGGACGACGTCGAGTTCGAACGGCGCGCGCCCGGTCTTCTTAAATTCTTCCGGAGCGAGCGCTTGCGTTAAAAAGAGCGACTTTTCCGCGATCGGATTCGGCGCGACGACGAGGAGCCGCCAATCGGTCTCGACGTCGACCGCGAACCAACGAACGTCGTCCGCCGAAAGCGCGTCCGCTCCGACGACGCGAACGGCGCCGACGCAAGCGCCCGGCGGCAAGTCGCTCGGTTGGAAAACGGCGCTCCGCTTCGAACGCCCGTCGCCGAACGAAAGGGTTTGCGATTCGCGGCGCAGAACGAGCGTTTCGTCGTCGAACGGCGCGTCGTCGAGGTTGGCCGGCAACTTTTTCGCGTCGAAAAGGACGAGTTCGAGCGTCGCGTCGCGTTCGCCCGGCCCGACCCGTTCGACGTCGACGTCGATTCGGAGCGTTCCGCCCGCGGCGAGCGTCTCGGCGGAGAGGGAAAGCGAACCGACCGAAACGTTTTGGAACGCGTCGTCGCCGAGGTCGACGAAGTAAAAGCGCGGGACGCCGGGAAGTTCCGCGTCGTCGTCCGAAACGGCGTTTTCGGCGTCGGTTTTGCGTCGAGCGGTTTGAACCGACGCGGCGTATTGGCGGCGGAGTCGCGCCGCGTCCGCTTCGGACCAACCGGGGCGCGTTCCGTCCGAAAGAACGAAAATTTCCTTTGTCGGAAGCGTCGAACGTTCGACGAGCCGGAGCGCTTCGAGCGTCGTTTCGGCGACCGGACGCCCGCCCGGTTCGATTTCGAGTTTTTCGAGCCGCGTTCGCGCCGCGAAACGGTCCGGTTGGAACGCGTCGCCGTCGAACGTTCCGTCGAGAATCGCGATTTCGCTCTCCGCCGGGAGCTGCGCGACGATCGCGGCGGCGGTCGCTCGGGCCGTTTCGAAAAACGATTCGTTGTTCTTGACGCGCCCGGTTCGAACGGACGAGTCGACGACGATCGCGGCGGCGACCGGAGCGTTTCGTCCGGCGATTCCGGCTTTCTCGGGACGGCGCGGGGCGGACGCGGTTTCGCTTCTTTCCGTTGTTTGCGCCGTTTCGCCGACTTCGCTGTTTGCGTCGGTTTGCGCCGTTTCGCCGACGTCGCTATTTTCTCCGGTTTGACGCGCTTCGTCGAGGAACGTCGCGGTTTCCGACGGCAAAAAGACCGGTCTCGCAAGGGTTAAGCCGAGCAAAACGAGCGTTCCAACGCGGAGCGCCAAGAGAAGAAGCCGTTTTAACGTCAGTTTGCGTTTGTTCTCCGCGAACTTTTGGCGCGCGAACCGGAGCGCCGGGAAGACGACTTTTTTCGGCTTGCCCCGCGAAAGGAGGTGCAAAACGATCGGAACCGCCGTCGCGGCGAGTCCGGCGAGAAAAAGGGAAAAGGTCGTAAAAGTCATCGGCGAAACGCGGTCGACGCGGTAAAACGGACGGAATAAGTAAAACGGGTAATTTTCGGCGAGAAAACGCGCCGTCGTCGGCGTTATTTTACCGTTTTTCGCGGCCTCCGTAAAGTCGAAAGCGGCGATTTTTTCGCGCCAAAAAGAAACGCGCCCGTCGAAAATTGCTCCGGTTCGACGCGTTTTTAGAGGAACGCGGCGATTTTTAAGAAAAAATGAAAATTTTTTGTTCCGCCGGTTTCAAAATTTCCCTAACGGCGCTCTATATTGTTGAACGGTCGCCGGACGAGGCTTGGAAGGAAGAAGTTTTTCGAGAAAACGCTCTACAAGGCCCGCCGTTCGGTTGGGCGTCGCTTTTAAGACGTTGGAAGAGAAATTGGAAAAATTGGGAAATTTTGAAAAAAAACGGTTAAAAATTGCTTTTTTTAACGCGGCGACTATCTAGATAAGTGAGAAAAAAAAACGGACGACGTTGACGCCCGGCTCGTCGAGCGTTCCAACGCGAACGTCCGTTAACGTCAAAGTTAGGAGGATATTGAAATGAAAAACGTTACCCTGGAACAACTGCGCGAACTTCTGGACGAAACCGAAGTCAGTCATAAGAAAAAAGACGACGTCTTGGTCGCCGGCTTGGCGGCCGACGAAGATTTCGGATACGACGTTGTCGTTCTCTTTACGGTGGAAGGCGAACTCATTCGCGCGATCGCCGGAAGCGCGGGTTTCCAAGCCCCGCGAGGCAATCGCCGTCAAGCGTTGGAGTTCTGCAATTCTTGGAACGACGACAAATCCGCGCCGCGCGCCTATCTCGACGAAGAAGGCTATTTCCGCCTCGACGCCAGTTTGTATACCGACGTCGACGTCGACGCGTCGTATATCAAGAAGTATTTTATTAGGCTGTTTATGACGACCTCTTGGCAATTCTTTAAAACGGCCGGGCAGGAACTGACCGACGTCGAGTAAACGCAAGGGAACGCGAGTCGTTAAGCGCGGCGCCGCCGAAGCGCGTCGCGCTTAAACCTCGTTTCCATCGACAAATAAAAAAGACGTGAAAGGAAAAAATAATGACCGAAAACACCGAAAACGCCCAAAAAAATCAAACGCTTGAACGCCTGCGCAACATTCTGGATAATATGGAATGTCGCCATATCAAAAACGACGGCGCGATTTACGCGATGTTTCACAACGAAAACAACGGTAAAACGTTGGCGTGCCTCTTTACGGCGGGCGAGGTGAAAATCCAAGCCGCCGCTTGGATGGCGGGCGTCTCCTGCGACGACGAGCGTCGCGTCGAAGGTTTGGAGTTCTGCAACCAATGGAATTGCGAACGCGTTAATCCGCGCGCTTACATCGACGGGGACGGCGATCTCCGCGTCGATATGACGCTCTTCGAGATCGAAGGGTTGACCGACGAGTACCTTGAAGAAAACTTTGTTCGCCTCTTCTTCTCGACGGCGAATCAATTTTACGACGAAGCCGCGAGTAAGTTTGCGTAACGGCAAACAACGAAACGCCGTCGAGAAAAATTTCGACGGCGTTTTGGGGAAGCGAAACCGGCGCGCTGGGAAAAACGCTTTTTAAGGGGGAACGAAAAGCGTTTCGTTAAACGGATTGAGCGCGTTGTTGGGAGGCTCCGACGATTAAAGAAACGCCGCGACGCGCTTTGAACGTCGCGACTCGAACGAATAAAAAACGCCGAACCCCGCGAGGTTCGGCGTATTTTTAGGTCGGTTCCCTGGGGGGCGGAAACTATTTCACTTCGAAGTCGGCGTCGATCGCGTCGTCGTTCGGGTTCGCGCCGGAAGCGGCTTGAGCGTCTTGCGCGCCGGCGGCTTGGGCGGCTTGCGCGCTTTCGTACAATGCTTTGCTCATCGCGTGGCTGGCGGATTCGAGTTCCGTCAACGCGGCTTTGATGCGGTCGACGTCTTCCGATTCGCAGGCTTCGCGGGTCTTCGCGATCGCGGCGTTGAGCGCGGTCTTGTCGTCGTCGCGGAGCTTGTCGTCGTGTTCTTTAAGGAGTTTTTCGAGTTCGAAACACATCGATTCGGCGCGGTTTTTCGACTCGACCAACTCGCGGCGTTTCTTGTCTTCCTCGGCGTGTTCTTCCGCGTCGCGGCGCATTTTTTCGATTTCTTCTTCCGACAAGCCGGACGATTGTTCGATGCGAATCTTTTGTTCCTTTTGCGTGCCGAGGTCTTTCGCCTTGACGTTCAGGATGCCGTTGGCGTCGACGTCGAAGGTAACTTCGATTTGCGGAACGCCGCGCGGAGCCGGCGGAATCTCTTCGAGGTTGAATTGGCCGAGGAGACGGTTCGCCGACGCGATTTCGCGTTCGCCTTGGTAAACCTTGATCGTAACGGCGGTTTGGTTGTTTTCGGCGGTGCTGAAAACTTGTTTCTTTTCGGTCGGAATCGTCGTGTTGCGTTCGACGAGCTTCGTCATAACGCCGCCGAGCGTTTCAATACCGAGCGAAAGCGGGGTAACGTCGAGGAGCAGGACGTCGGTAACTTCGCCCGCCAAAACGCCCCCTTGGATCGCGGCGCCGAGCGCGACGACTTCGTCCGGGTTGACGCCCTTGTGCGGTTCTTTGTTGAAAATCTTTTGAACCGTTTCTTGGACTTTCGGAATACGGGTCGAACCGCCGACCAAGACGACTTCGTCGATTTGCGACGGCGAAAGGTTCGCGTCGGCGAGCGCTTGCATGACCGGGCCCTTAACGCGTTCGATCAGGTTGTCGACGAGTTTTTCGAATTCCGGACGGGAAATCTTCATTTGAAGGTGTTTCGGGCCGGTCGCGTCGGCGGTGATGAACGGCAGGTTCACGTCGGTCGTTTGTTGCGAGCTGAGTTCGCGCTTCGCTTTTTCCGCCGCTTCTTGGAGGCGTTGGAGCGCCATCGCGTCTTTACGGAGGTCGACG